>NZ_KV786964.1:0-62976 GCF_001806975.1 Aerococcus sp. HMSC10H05 | reverse complement strand
ATTCAGATGCAGACTCAGACGCACTTACTGATACTGATTCAGATGCTGACTCAGATGCACTTACTGACGCAGATTCAGATGCGCTTACTGATGCTGACTCAGACGCACTTAATGACGCTGATTCAGATGCGCTTACTGACGCTGACTCAGATGTGCTTACTGAAGATGATTCAGATGCAGACTCAGATGCGCTTACTGATGCTGATTCAGATGCAGACTCAGACGCACTTACTGATGCTGACTCAGATGCGCTTACTGATGCTGACTCAGATGCAGATTCAGACGCAGACTCAGATGCGCTTGTTGATGCTGATTCAGACGCACTTACTGATGCTGATTCAGATGCTGACTCAGACACACTTACTGACGCTGATTCAGACGCACTTACTGACGCTGACGCGCTCACTGAAGCACTTGTTGAAGCTGACGCACTTCTTGATGCACTTGTTGATGCTGACGCACTTCTTGATGTTGATGCGCTCACTGATGCAGATTCAGATGCACTTATTGAAGACGATGTAGAAGCTGATTCAGAATTTGGATTTCTATCAGGTTGTGCATTTTTAATATAATGTGTGCTCCGAGCACCATTTGGTGCAGGCTCCTGTCCAATTCCAAAGTTGTACAATTGCCCTTTTGTAATACCCAATTCTGTCAAAGTAGCTGTTTTTGTAACTTTCCCATAATTCATTGTTAATACATTACTAGTAGAATTAAACGATATAGTTACAGTATTCCATCCCTGTCCCCTAAATCCACTAAAAGAATTTGTAGCGTAGTCAAAAATGGTTCCAGAGTTTTTGGCACCAATCATACTAGTTGTTCCCGATGCATCATTTTTAACAGCGACTGCATATCCTCTTTTTGAAGCATCACCTTTTAAGGTTGTGGCATTTGAATCAATATTTGACATAGGGGACCTATTAGTATCTAATTTGAATCCAGAAACATCTGGCGCTCCTTTATCCCCAATGATACCCCCATCATTTACAATATCTTGAGGATTTCCTTGATAAAACATAAACTGCCAGCCGCCTGGAGCTTGAGTTGTCCCTATATCTGCATTTGCAATATCAAAAGAAATCTTAAAATCTGATGTAAAATCATACTTTGATGGCGCTTGTAATAGTCCCGGATTAACGCCATCTATATGTAGTCCTGGATAACCTTCACTATAATTTCTTTCAATTTCCCAATTTCCATATCTTAGAAAATCTTCAACGTTAGTATAACTTTGATTCTTATTGCCAGTATCTGTAGCTAGAGCTGCAAATGTAGAAAGGCGAGATATAACACTATCATTGGTAGTAGCCATCATGGTTTGGATATTACTTAAATCTCCACTACCTAATTCTGTAACCATAACTTCTTCAATAGCTTTTTCTAGTTGACGCAACTCTTCTTTGGAGTAATTCAAATCGTTTATGACAACAACATTATCTTCTTTATAGTTATCAGTGTTTGCTATTACTTTCTCTATTATCTTATCTGCGTTGTTTTGATTAATGTCACCAGAATTAATAATTTCATTAAATTCTTCATCAGACATGATTTGATCTTTCACATTTTGGGCTTTTTGACTTTCTATATCATCATTAATTTGCCCAGAATATTCATCACTCAATTCGTCCAACTCTAAATTATTTTGAGTTGTAGCACTATCTTGTACTGTTAGATCATTTTCGATACTTTCACTATTAACTCTCTCTAGTTCACTTTCATTCTTACTGTTACTCAGTTCGCTATTATTTACATCATTAGCTACGTCTCCCAATAAGTTATCGTCCGATGATTCACTTTCACTTGCTGAAGTACTTGCACTAATTGATTCACTTTCACTTACTGAAGTACTTGTACTAATTGATTCACTTTCACTTACTGAAGCGCTTGTACTAACTGATTCACTTTCACTTACTGAAGTGCTTATACTAATTGATTCACTTTCACTTACTGAAGCGCTTATACTAATTGATTCACTTTCACTCGCTAAAGCACTATCAATAGCAATTTCACTAACATCATTTTGCACCTCAGATGTTAATTCTTCTTTATTTTCTTGCTCGTTAATTTCGCTGGCCAGATTTTCTTCGTTTGAGGTAATAGATTCGGATGATTGTAATAACGTAGAGTCTGCTGTAACTAAAATATCCCTACTAGATTCTACTTCATGTGAAATTTCATCAGCATGCATAACAGGGGTATAGATAGTACCAATCCCAAATACCGCTCCTGCACCTATAGTGCCCGAGAGTATACGTTTATATTTATTATCTTCTAATTGAAAAGTATCTTCATCCTTTAACTCGGTATCTTGTTCTACTGATGAAAATAACTTTAATAAGCCAAAACGGCTAACACAGGTTTTTACCCAGTTTTTACCACTTTTATGCATTTTGACTCTTGATTTTCTTTCTGTCTCAAAAAAATCTCCATGTCTAAACTTATTCCAATTCATTCATTCTCCCTCCAAAAAATAACATAACAGTTTACATATAATGGATAATATAATCATTAATATATTATAATAAGAAAATTAGAAAAGCATTTTCTATTTTATGTTTAATAAACATGTTTTTGAATTTGAAAAAGGAGATTAGTAAAACAATTAACTCAAAAAACTAGAATATAACATCAATTTAAAATTGATAAAGAGAAAAACGATGCTGAAATGATTTTCTTCAGCACCGTTTTTATTTATATATATTATTAGAAGGGTCATTTGAATTACTCAAATTTTTGATTCAACGAGCAATTTATATTGTAGTATTTTATAGATTTTATCTCAATCTTTCATTCTAGGAACAGCATCATAATATTAATTTATGGTTTCTACCCTATCGATGATCTACCAAAATTTATAATGGCCAGCCCTGTGTAATAAATCGTAGACAATCTGATAAGTGCTTAGACCAATACGCTTCTGAATGTTCATCTCCGTGGAAAATATTTAATGATACATTCTCCGGTGCAACCCCTGATTGGATGACTTGTTGGCTATACTTAATGGCATCATTAATATAGGCTTGTTCAGTATGGGGACCGATAATCATCTCATCCACTTCATCGCCTTCTTCAGTACCACATTCAATATAAATTCTTTGATCTTTTGGCAAAGTCTTTCGCTGAATATAGCGGTCAAAGTCTTTAGCTACTGCCCAATTCGTTAAGGAGAAAATACCTAACCGACCGACTTGGTCTTTATAAGCCGCACCCAAATAAGTAGCAATTGTTGCCCCAAAAGATGACCCTATCATAGCTGTATGTGCTGCATCTGACAGCGTTCGGTAATGTTGGTCCACAAAGTTTTTGACGATGGTCATCACAAACTCTGAGAACTCTGCCCCCCTGCCACCTTGTCCAGTGAGTCGTGGGTCGTAAGCATCCTTTATAGACCATGGCAAATATTCTAAGGTACGCATCTCTTCGCCATTATCAATGCCCACAATAATCATGCTTGGTAAATCTGGATTTCTTTTGATTGCGTGAATTGTTTTCCAGGAGTGTTTTGAAAATGCCTCTGTTGAATGGAATACATTCTGTCCGTCATGCATATAAACTACAGGATAATGCTTATCTGTATTTTCGTCATAATCTTTAGGTAAGAGCACGCGTATCCGTCGCTTATCCAATGTGTAGGGCACATCTAAAATATGTTCTTTAAGTTCCAAATAGAAAAATGGTGCAAACTCCATCCTGACTCTCCTCCAACTATTGAAAAAGAACCTTGGGCACATTCAATCCCAAGGTCCCTTCAAAATTTCATTTACTATATATTTTATTATATATTAAGCATACCGTTCATTCAAACGATCTTTATCGTCCGAATCCTTCTTGGCCATCAAGTCTGCTGCATAGGCATCGAAAGCCGCCGCGTAATCCGTCGCCATCGCTTGTCTAGGTGACACATCCACTTGACGGACGAAATGTAGCTTTTCCAAATTCTTTTGAATATGGTCCGCTTCTTCCATATCAGTATAGACAATTGCATACTTCATCTTGCGCGAGACATAATAAACAAAACCATATTTTTGTAACTGCTTGACTTTTTTATTCGAATACATCCACACAATCAATGCTTGTCGTGATTGTGCTTGATCATAAATACTCATATCATCGACTTCCTTTAATTACTCGCTTTAATTTCATTATAACAGGAATTCATCTGACCGTAACCCTTAAACCACTTTATAAGAAAATAGAAGGTGAGACAAAAGTCGTTTAGAATTGACGTACTGAACCAAAAGGCGAACAATAATGAAATATTATTGGAGACATTTGGGAAGTATCGGACAATGCTGACTTTTGGAATCCAATGATAAACGTTCTTATATAGCAAAGAGAGGCTGAGACATTTTTGTCCCAGCCTCTACACTCCCTTGGTCTATTATTCCAAAACTAATAATAAATCACCAGAATTTACTTGATCACCGTTAGCAACCAATAATTCTTTCACCACAGCTTTACGTGGTGCTTTCAACGTTGTTTCCATCTTCATCGCTTCAGAAACTAACAATAATTGGCCTTCTTCAATTTCATCGCCTTGTTGAACCTGAACATCAAGGATTGTTCCTGGCATGGTAGCGGCGATATGGTTAGTATTGCCGTGATCAGCTTTACGACGAACTGCTGCCGTTGTTTGGGCATTTGCATCACGAACGATAATTTCACGAGATTGACCGTTTAATTCAAAGAAGACAATTCGTTGACCCGTTTCATCAAGTTCACCAATTTGAATCAAGCGGATATACAAGACTTTCCCCTTTTGAATTTCCACATTGACTGTTTCACCTATCCTCATACCATAGAAGAAGCTTGGTGTTGGGATAATTGAAACGTCAGAATAACGTTCAAGCTTATGACGGTAGTCTACAAAGACTTCCGGATACATAATATAAGATAAGACGTCTTGGTCGTCTACATCTTCATCACCTAATTTCGCAATCAATTCTTGGCGAGTTGCTTCAAAGTCAATTGGTGGTAAATGTTCACCTGGACGGTCAGTTGATGCTACTTCTCCTTTTAAGATGATTTCAGATACATCTTTCGGGAATCCACCTTCTGGTTGACCGATTTTACCTTTAAACAAATCAATAACAGATTGTGGGAAGTCGTATTGTGTCCCTTCTTTGAAGAATTTATCAATTGTTAGGTCATTTTGAACCATAAACAAGGCCATATCACCGACAACTTTAGATGAAGGTGTTACTTTTACGATATCCCCAAACAGTAAGTTGACATCATGGTACATCTGTTTTACTTCGTCCCAACGATTACCTAAACCAACAGATTTAGCTTGTTGTTGTAAGTTTGTATATTGACCACCAGGCATCTCTGTATTGTAGATTTCAGTTTCTGGCCCTTCTAGTCCTGAGGTAAATTCATTATAGTACGAACGCACACCTAACCAATATTGGTTGATTTTCTCTGCATTTTGAACATGGATATTTGGTTTACGGTCGTTATACTCCATCGCATAGTATAGTGATTGCATAGATGGTTGTGATGTGGTTGAAGCAAATGCAGAGCTTGCCACATCCACAATATCCACACCTGCACGTGATGCTTCAGTATAAGTTAGAATACCGTTACCTGCTGTATCGTGCGTGTGTAAATGAATTGGCACATCAATATGGTCTTTCAATTCTGAAATTAAAGCATAAGCTGCTTGTGGTTTTAATAACCCTGCCATATCTTTAACGGCAATAATATCTGCCCCCATAGCCTGCAACTCTTTAGCTAAGTTCACATAGTAGTCTAGTGAATACTTGGTACGCTCTGGATTTAAGATATCACCTGTATAGCACATTGTTGCTTCGGCAATCTTACCAGCATCTTTCACATATTGAATGGGTTTTTCAATTTGTTTCGTCCAGTTTAGTGAGTCAAAGACACGGAAGACATCGATACCTGACGCTGCAGCCTGGTCTATGAAGGCTTTTAGTGTGTTATCTGGGTATGAAGTATAGCCTACTGCATTGGAACCACGGAATAACATTTGTAGTAAGGTATTTGGCATTGCTTCACGTAATTTTTCTAGTCGACGCCAAGGGTCTTCAGTTAAGAAACGGAAAGCAGCATCAAAAGTCGCGCCACCCCAAACTTCCATAGAGAATAAGTTTGGTAGTGCATCTTCCATTACTTTAGCCGGTTTCACCATATCTCGAGTACGCATTCGCGTAGCGATTAATGATTGATGGGCATCACGCATGGTTGTATCTGTTAATAATAGGTCGTTTGAATTTTTAATAAATGCTTGGACACCTTTGACACCATCACGGTCTAAAATTTGTTTTGCGGATAGGCCATTACGTTCTACGCGTTCAATTTTAGGTGTTGGAATTGTTTGGAATTGCCCTTTCTCATTTTCAATACCCGGAAAGCCATTTACAGAAATGTCCCCAATATATTGTAAGATTTTGTTCCCACGGTCACGGTTACGTTCTTTAGGGAAATCGAACAATTCTGGTGTTTGATCAATGAATATTGTATTGGCAGTACCCTCTAGGAAAACAGGGTGGTTAACAACATTACGTAAGAAAGGAATATTATTTTTAACACCACGTACACGATATTCTCTTAAAGAACGGTCCATCTTCGCTACTGTATCTTCAAATGTGGTACCGTAAGTAATTAATTTCGCAATCATTGAGTCAAAGTACGGACTAACTACTGTATTTTGGAAACCATTACCGGCATCTAAACGGACACCAAATCCACCTGGAGAACGGTAAGTATTAATTTTACCAGTATCTGGGAAGAAGTTGTTATTTGGATCCTCAGTGGTAACACGACATTGGATAGCGAAACCATTTAATGGTAATGCTTCTTGAGATGGTAAACCAATTTCACTTAAACTCTCACCTGCAGCTATACGAATTTGTGTCTGTACAATGTCTACACCAGTGATTTGTTCTGAAATCGCATGTTCTACTTGGATTCGTGGGTTTACTTCAATAAAGTAGAAATCTTCGCCATCTAATAAGAACTCAACTGTTCCGGCATTCGCGTAATCTACTGAATCTAAGAAATCACGGGCAGCATTACAGATACGATGACGTAGTGCCATTGACATATTGACAGTAGGTGCCACTTCAACTACTTTTTGGTGGCGACGTTGTACTGAACAATCACGTTCCCATAAATGCATGGTGTTTCCTTGTTCATCAGCAATCACTTGAACTTCAATATGTTTTGGTCCTTCAACATATTTTTCAACGTAAGCTTCTCCTGAACCAAAAGCTTTGGTTGCTTCAGAGACAGCTAGACGGTATTGTTCTGCTACTTCATCTTCTGAACGAACAACACGCATACCACGGCCACCACCACCTAAAGCAGCTTTAATAATGATTGGGTAGCCAGCTGTTTTACCAAATTCAACTACTTCTTCAAGACTTTCAACTGGTCCATCTGATCCTGGAATCAACGGAATATTGGCTTTTTTAGCTGCTTCACGCGCTTTTACCTTATCTCCGAACATGTCTAAAATTTCGTATGAAGGGCCTATAAATTTAATACCTTCTTCCTCACAACGGCGCGCAAATTCAGTGTTTTCTGAAAGGAAACCGTAGCCAGGGTGAATGGCATCAGCATCTACATCTTTAGCAATTTGAATAATGGTTTCGATATCTAAATAAGCTTCAACAGCCTTCTTATCACGAGATAATAGATAAGATTCGTCTGCTTTGAAACGGTGAACTGAACCTTCGTCCTCTTGTGAATAAACTGCGACAGTATGAATGCCTAGTTCATAACACGCCCGGAAAATACGGATTGCGATTTCCCCACGGTTCGCAACTAATACTTTATTGATCATTTATAGTAACTCCCTCTCTTACGCCTCTAACAAGTTGACGCTTGTTTATACTTGCCAATTGTATCATAGTTTGCCATATTTTGAATCATTTTGACATAGAAAAATGAAAGAAATCTCATTTTCTTATCATAATTGGTAAAGATATAAATGATCATTTATTTAAATATAATTTTTCCTATATTATTTTGACAGTAAAAAAAGAAGCTGGGTTTGTATAGCCAACTTCTTTTCCAAAAATAATTACGCTTCAATTTTTCTCATTTCATCTGCAACAAATTGCACATCTGTTCCAACAATCACATGCAAGTGGTTTTTGTCTAAAACATTGACACCAGGTACACCAAGTCCTTTTATCTTAGCTTGATCGACTTGGTCCACGTCCTCTAATTCAAAACGTAGTCGTGTTGCACAATTATAGTAACTACGGATATTTTCTTGCCCACCTACGGCATCATAAATAACATGGGCCATTTGAGCATATTTACTGTTGTTAGTTGAAGAAACCGTCTTTTTATCAGCTGAAGTTTCAGCTTCAGATTCTGTGATTGCGGCTTCAGTTACAGCATTATCCCCACGACCTGGTGTGGCAAAGTCGAATTTTTGAATAGCAAAGTCAAATACAAAGTAATACACAACGAACATCACTAATCCTAAAACGAATAGCATGAATGGTTGGTTCGCAATTGGCACATTTAGACTCAAAGCAAAGTCTACTAATCCAGCTGAAAAGCCAAATCCTGCAGTCCAGTGGAAAGTTGCTGCAACAAACATTGATACACCTGTTAGGAAGGCATGTACTAAGTATAATCCAGGTGCAGCAAACATGAATGAAAATTCTAGTGGTTCAGTAATACCTGTGAAGAATGAAGCGAATGCACCGGCAATCATTGTACCAGCTGCAATCTTCTTAGCTTTAGATTCTGCGTTTTTATACATGGCTAAAGCTGCGCCAGGTAAACCAAACATCATGATTGGGAAGAAGCCAGCTTGATACATACCTGTTACCCCTTTTACCCCTTCTGATGCCCAGAAGTTTCCAATATCATTAATACCGATCAAGTCAAACCAGAATACTGAGTTTAACGCATGGTGTAAACCAGTTGGAATGAGTAATTTATTGAAGAAACCATAAAGCCCAGCACCAAATGCACCTAAACCTGAAATGAACGTACCAAAGGCCACTAAGGCATCATAGGCAAATGGCCATACAAAGAATAGGACTAAAGAGATCACCAGCATTGCTGCTGCAGATAGGATGGGGATTAACCGTCTTCCTGAAAAGAAAGCAAGTGCAGTTGGTAATTTTGTGCCTGAATACCGATTGTATAAAGTTGCCGCTACTGTCCCTGCGATAATCGCCATAAAAACGTTTTGGGTTGCACCAAAAGCCATTGGTACTTGGTCAGCTGGCATATTTAATAAAACACTCAATCCGTCTATAGATAATAGATTGGTTACAATCAGATAGCCAACTAAGCCAGATAGCCCAGCAGCCCCATTAGCATCTTTTGATAAACCAGTAGCAATACCCACTGAAAATAGAATAGGCAAATTATTGAAAATGGCGTTCCCAGCTTGAATTAGGAATATCGCCACCTGATTAGATCCGGCCCCTGATAGACCTGCTGGATCAATCCAGTAACCAATCCCCATTAATAATGATGCAACTGGTAATATGGATACCGGTAACATAATAGATTTCCCTAGATTTTGTAAATAATTTTTCATTTTATCCTCCTTTATCATTGAAATCATCCACTAACGATTAATAGACTGTGCCATGCGGAAATAAGTATGCCGCTTACCTCTAACTGCCAAACTCAAAGCGGTAATATTTTCTGGATCCGGCATCCGACCATAAGCCCCATCTCCAATATGGTGCAAGTCCACACCAACCCGTTTATTGGATAAACCAATCGCTTCAATCACAGAAGCTTGCGCTGATTCCTGACTTGTCCCAATTGTTGCCATCACTAACCCACCACGTGCGTGGATACTTTTAGTTACCCCGTGATTTTCTCGTTCATTCACACCAGGAACTGTATTAACAGCTGGGACCAATACCCCATCAGCGCCCTCATCCATAAAGCCAAGTAAAGCTTCCTCATCTACAATACTTTCTGTTAGCCCAGCCCCATGCATTTTACCTGCAAGAACTAACCCTGAAAAATGTGCTTTTGCCAGCTTAACCGCTTCACGGATTGCCGACATGGTTACACCAGTTGCTGGGTTTCCTGTTAATAGAATCATATCAACGCCTAATTCATCTGCTGCTTCTAGACTTTCTTTAGAAACTAAACGTCCTGGGTTCAATGTTACTCGTGTTTCAAGCAATTCTTGATTTTCGTCAACAGGCTCTAGGTTGATAGCAATTGGTCGACCAATCAGGCGCTTCAATTCCTGAATAATCGTTTTTGATCCGGCAAATGTTTCTAATCCAGGTATTTCTGGATTCAATACATCCAACTCATTTAACACAATGATATCTGCACCAAAAGTGGCCATGACTTCTGGATTCGATAATTCTTGAATCAATGGTGGTGACGTCACCACTGTTTCAGCAATAATTGTCCGCCCTTCACTCGCAAAAATTGCTTGTTTTAATTGGCTAGCATTCATCTGATTGATTTCACTGGCACTAGCCGAAATTAAACGTTTCATGTTCTCACTCCTCCCATCGTAACCGCTAGTTCATCATCAACTAACCGATTACATTTCTATCTAAATATTATATCAATATTGATAGCCATTATGAAAGCTATCACGAAAAAAGTTGGATATATTTACCCAACTTTTTTTGTTTTATTCTTCTTTCCCTAGAATTTGATTAATTTCTTGACTGTATAGGTCAGATTTTCCGCCATATATAGCTTGAACTCCGTTTTGTACTTCAAGTACAGCTGTTGCACCTAAGTCTTTTAGGACCTCTTTATCAACAATCTGATTATTTTTAACTGAAACCCGAAGTCTTGTGGCACATGCAGTTACATATTCAATATTTTCTTCATTCCCCAAAGCCTCAATAATGGTAAGGGCTTGGTCATGTAGATTCGACGTTTTAGATGATGATGCGGTGGTACTTTTTGCCATTTCTCCTACATTAACTTCCATACCTGGTACAGCAACTTTAAATTTCTTGACTAAAGTACGGAATACGAAATAGTAAATGAGTGCCCAAACTATGCCTACTGGAATAACAAAAATCCAATTGGTTTGTACATTTCCTTGTAGTGGGCCAAATAAGGTAAAGTCGATTAAGCCACCTGAAAAAGTATTCCCTATTCTAATCTGAAGGATATCAGCCACATAAAAAGATAACCCGTCTAAAAAAGCATGTACCACATATAACCATGGCGCAGCAAATAAGAATGAAAATTCTAATGGTTCAGTAATACCGGTTAGAAAAGAAGTTAAGGCTCCTGAAAAATAGAAACCAGCATTCTTAGCACGATTTTCTTTTGGAATCGCATGGTACATACCTAATGCTGCCGCTGGTAAACCAAACATCATTGTTGCAAAACGCCCAGCAAAGAAACGGGTACCATATGTAAATAAACCAGTATAGTTTGGATCTGCTAATTGAGCAAAGTAGATATTCTGTGCACCAGAAATGGTTTCACCTGCTACTGTTTCAATCCCACCTAATGACGTATACCAGAATAATGGATAGATCGTATGGTGTAGTCCAACAGCACCAGTCAAACGCAGTAAGAACCCATAGAAGAAGGTTCCAATTGACCCCATATTCGCAATCGCTTCACCTGTTACTTCAAGTCCACTTTGGATAGGAGGCCAAATTAGATAAAATAATAAACCTAAAGCAATAGCTGCTAACGATGATACGATTGGAATAAAGCGTGAACCCCCAAAGAACCCTAGGAATTGCGGTAATTCAATTTTACGATAACGATTATGCAGATAAGTAACGGACAGCCCAACAACAATTGACCCTAAGACACCAGTATCGATTGTTGCACCTTCAGCTGAAAATAACTGTAGCAGAGCTGCAATTGTTGCAGTATATACAAGATAAGCTACACCACCAGATAAACCAGCAGTCCCCTTATCTGATTCAGCTAAACCTACCGCAATACCAATGGTAAAGATTAATGGTAAATTGGCGAAAACAGCATTCCCAGCTGCCGTCATAATGGCGAAAACAGCCTGGATCCAATCTGCACCTAAAAAGGCAAACTGGGCAACCGCTGCATCATTAGAAAGGGCTGACCCTAAACCTAAAAGCAATCCCGCTACCGGTAGAATGGCAATTGGTAACATGAAAGCCTGGCCCAATTTTGAAAACTTCTTAAACATCTCTTTCACTCCCCTATATGGATATATTTTTCTAACTACTATTAAAAAAGGTCGACCACTCTAAAAATTTAATTATTTAAAGCATTGATAAAGCGACTCGCAATTTCTTTTGGACGGGTAATCGCCCCGCCAACAACAATACCTGCAACCCCTAAATCATGGATTTCTTTCGCTTGTTCTGGCGTATGAATTTTCCCTTCTGCAATGACGTCAATCCCTGCTTCAACAAGTTGTTTAACTAGAGGAATATTTGGCCCGTCAGTTTGTTCACTATAAGCAGTATAGCCAGCTAAAGTTGTCCCAACAAAATCAATTCCTTGTTCAAAGGCATTTATCCCTTCTTCAAATGTTGAAATATCCGCCATAAACAATTGGTCAGGATATTTTTCTTTAATTTGTTGGATAAAAGTATTCACTTCAAGACCATCAAAGCGTTCACGTTTGGTTAAATCCAAGGCAATTACTTCACAATTTGTGGCTACTAATTCATCAATTTCTTTCATAGTTGCCGTAATAAATGGTTCTTGTGGCAAATAGTCGCGCTTAATAATGCCAATAATCGGTAAATCAACCGCTGCTTGGATTTCTTTGATATCACGTACCGAATTGGCACGAATACCTACAGCACCTGCTTCTTCCGCCGCCTTAGCTAATAATGGCATTACCCCGCCCGCTTCTGTATATAGCGGTTCTCCTGGCAAAGCTTGGCAAGATACGATAATACCATCTTTAATTTGTTGCATAAATTGTTTTTTATTCATAGTCACTTTCCTTTCGATTATCTACAATATTAAAAATTGCTATGACGAAAACATGTTTGAAAAACGTTTACATCATTATTGTATATGGTTTTGAAATTATTTACAACAAAATATCTATTTTAGAATTTACTTTCACATTTTGCTTTTTTGCAAGCTTATTTGGGGCTTAAAATGAAAGTAATTTCAAATTTTTTCGCAATTACTCAAAAAGAACAGACCTTTTAAAAGTTCTGTTCTTAGAGAGGTTGTTATTTTTCATGTTCAGCTAAATTAGCTTGATGAGATTGCTTCTTTTTTGCCCGAAGTCTACGGCGCCACGATTGATCAGAAGCGATGACAGATAAGGCGATACCAACCATCATACTAGAGACTAAAAGACTAGAACCCCCATAAGACATGAATGGGAAGGTAACTCCGGTTAAAGGAATTAAACCTAAAACCCCGCCCAAGTTTACAAAGGCTTGGATCAAGAAGTATGACCCGACACCAACAAGTATTGATTGGTCAAATATACGGCGCATCTTAAGTGCCTTGTGGAAGATGTAAATCACCAGTGCAAAGTATAAGACGAGCACAAGCATTACGCCCCACAAACCAAATTCTTCTCCGATGATGGCCATAATAAAGTCGTTATGCGCTTCAGGCAAGTAGCCCAATTTTTGAATCGAGTTGCCTGCTCCTCGACCAAGAATACCGCCATTGGATAACGCATAGTAGCCATAAACCAATTGCAGTCCTGTATCTTTTGCGTCCGCAAAGGGATTGATGAAGGACGTAAACCGTGCAATTTGATAATTATCGATATGGGATAGGTCAAATAAATGCAATATAAGGATAATGCAGACATATACCATAATGACGAAGAGGATTGTTTTTGTCAGCCATTTCATGGATAAACCGGAATTCAGTAAGAGAATGACGAATAAAGACCCTAAGATTAATACTCCACCTACATCCGGGAAGAAGAATACGAGCCCTAACCAAATACCAATAGCTGCTACTTGTTTCCAGTATTTGGTGATTAATTTAATTGGACTATTGATTTCAGCAATCGTCTTTTGGACATCATCCTTAGCTAGGAAGTTAGCGACTAATATAACCAATGCTGGTTTTGCAAACTCTACTGGCTGAATGGAAAAGGCACCAACACCAATCCAACCTTGCGCCCCATTAATGGTCTCCCCAAATATGAAGGTGATGACTAAAAGGACCGTGACCCCTATATACATGAGTTTTTGAAAATTGTGATGCCGCCATCTTTCTGGTTTTATGTTATAAATGATGAAAATAGCGATCAAACCTAAAATCGCAAAAAGTATCTGTCTAAGCAGATAATGGTATGTCGGTTGACCGGATGAAGTTGCTAGGTAAGATGAAGCAGTTGTTACCATCAATAAACCAATCGTCAGTAACAAGCCATATAATAACAAAATCTTCCCGTTTAAATCTTCAAACCGGGCAGCAATTTGTTTAGACAGGGGCGGCCTGCCTTTAGTTTGTTTCGCTTGTTTACGATTTTTTTTGGCCTGTTTTTTTGTTTTCGCTTTTTCTAATGCATTGGATTGTTTTTGTTTATGCTTATTTGCTTGAGCTTTTTTTTCTTTGGATTCTGTTGACACAATAGTCCTCCTTTATGGACTTTTATATAATGTTATACATCCGTTGATACTAGAAATGAGAAATGGTATGGATAGCCATTACTCAAGTATCCATTATAGCATAATCGCCCCATACATTAGGGAAAGCTATTGCATTTTATAGAAAAATAAAACAAGCTTTATTGGTCGACTTACGATTAGTCTTCCTCTAAAAATCCCAAAAAAGAGGCTGGAACAAAACAAGTCTCAGCCTCTCTTTACTATATAAGAACGTTTATCATTGGGTTCCAAAAGTCAGTATTGTCCGATACTTCCCAAATGTCTCCAATAATATTTCATTATTGTTCGCCTTTTTGTCCAGTACGTCAATGCTAAACGACTTTTGTCTCACCTTCTTAAATGTATTGCTATAGTTCATAGCATGTGTATTTATTTACCTAAATTCTTTTTCTTAGCTGCTTTTGCACGTTCAGATTCGTTTAAAATTGATTTACGTAAACGAATGTTTTCTGGTGTTACTTCACAGTACTCATCGTCCCCCATGAACTCTAATGATTCTTCAAGGGTCATTAGTTTAGGTGTTTTAATTGTAGCTGTTTGGTCTTTGTTAGATGAACGAACGTTGGTTAAGTTCTTAGAACGGATAATATTTACAACAATATCTTTTTCACGGGTACTTTCACCAACAATCATACCACCATAAACAGCAGTACCTGGGTTCACAAAGATTGTACCTCGATCTTCAACTTGCATAATACCGTATGTAGTTGCTTTACCAGTATCAGTGGATACTAAAGCACCGTTACGACGGCCACCAATCGTTTCATTAATGTAAGGTGCATAGTGGTCAAATGTATGGTTTAAGATACCGTAACCATGCGTTAACGACATAAAGTAGGTAGTGAAACCAATCATACCACGAGCTGGTACATGGTAAGTTAAACGAGTGGTACCTAAACCAGTAGAAACCATATCTACCATAGTACCCCGACGTTGGTTTAGGGCATCAATAATAGAACCTTGGTACTCTTCAGGTGTATCAATTTGCACTAATTCAAATGGTTCAGATTTCACGCCATCAATCTCACGAATGATTACTTCTGGACGAGAAACTTGTAACTCATAACCTTCACGACGCATATTTTCAATCAAGATAGATAAGTGAAGCTCACCACGACCTGAAACAACCCATGCATCCGGAGAATCAGTGTTATCTACACGTAATGAAACATCCGTATGTAACTCATAACGTAAACGTTCCTCCAATTTACGAGAAGTCACGTGTTTACCTTCTTGTCCAGCGAATGGTGAATCATTGGTTAGGAAAGTTATTTGTAGTGTTGGCTCATCAATACGTAATGGCTCTAAAGCCTCTTTAATAGTTGAATCTACGACTGTTTCTCCAACAAAGATATCTTCCATACCAGAAACGGCAATCAATTCCCCAGCTTTCGCCTCATTGATTTCAACTCGGTCTAAACCTAAGAAACCGAATAATTTTGTTACACGGAAGTTTTTCTCAGTACCATCAAGTTTCATCAAGGTTACTTGGTCACCCACACGGATTGTACCGCGGAATACACGCCCAATACCAATACGACCAACATAGTCGTTATAGTCTAGTAATGATACTTGGAATTGTAAGCCTTCTTCAGAATTATCAACCGGTGCTGGAATCTCGTTTAGGATCGTATCAAAGATTGGGTCCATTGTTTCAGATTGGTCAGCAGGATCATCAGATAGACTTGAAGTACCACTTAAAGCAGAAGCGTATACTACTGGGAAGTCTAACATTTCATCATCAGCACCCAATTCGATAAATAAATCTAACACTTCATCCACAACTTCAGCTGGACGAGCAGATGATTTATCAATCTTGTTTACAACAACGATTGGTGTTAAGTTCGCTTCGAAAGCTTTTTTCAATACAAAACGCGTTTGCGGCATTGTACCTTCATAAGCATCTACGACTAAAACTACACCGTCAACCATCGTCATGATACGTTCCACTTCACCACCGAAATCCGCATGTCCTGGGGTATCCATGATGTTAATGTGATGACCTTTGTAGTTAACAGCCGTATTCTTAGCTAGAATGGTGATCCCACGTTCTTTCTCGATATCGTTAGAGTCCATTGCACGCTCATCAATTTTTGTACGTTCATCTAAAGTATCTGATTGTTCCAACAATTGGTTAACCAAAGTCGTTTTACCGTGGTCAACGTGGGCAATGATTGCAACATTACGAATATCTTCACGTTTTGCCATTTTTTAAATTCCTCCATTTATATAATGAATACAAATTTTGTATTAATTATTTGTCAAGTTTATGAAACCGTTTTACCCTAAAACCCCTAGTTATAAACCTTAACAAAGTTTCTTGTAATAAAACCGCCATAATATTATATCACTTATTGATTGAAAATACTATTATTTTCGTTTATATGGACCCAAGAAATCACGAAGTTTAAGTACCTCTCCATACAAAAAAAGAATTCTTGGTTAATTTTCAGCCTTCAAATTTCCAATCATTCGACTATATGCTGACGGGTAAGCTGCTACCACTTTATTTCGATGCATTAAATCAAGTGGCGCTCCAGTAAATTGTGTCACCTTAATCCCCACTTCATCTGCCAATACTTGGCCAGCAGCAATATCCCAGGGTTGCAGCCTTGGGGATACGTAAGCGGCAATTTCACCCTTCAATAAGGCGATGATTTCAATCCCTGCTGACCCATAAATCCGAAGGCCCATAGATTCTTGAATCAAGTCTTGCACTTTATGCGCATTGGTCATTGCCATACCGCCATTGACAGCAATCAAAGATTCATGCAAGGTTTTATCTGTATATTTGGGCTTAAAAACCCGACCGTTCCGTTTAATCCCTTGGCCAGCGATGGCTTCAAAGTAATCATCTTGCATCACATCATAAACAACACCTAGCTTACCCAGTCCATCTTCATAGTATGCAACCATGATAGCAAAGTGATTTTGCTGTAAGACAAAGTTGGCTGTCCCATCTATAGGGTCTACTATCCAGACACCGCCATCTAGATTATTGGGCGTTTCACCCATTTTCTCCTCACCGATATAACGGTCTTTTGGAAAGTTTTCTTTAATCTTTTGTCTAAATAATAATTCTACTGCCTTATCTACATTGGTGACCAAATCTTTTCGGTTTGATTTATGCTGGATTTCGATTGCACTATCTAATTGTTCGTGAATATAAGTTGTTGCTTCTTCAATCCACTCTCTCACCAATGCTGCACGCGCTTCTAACATCTATTTATATGCCTCCTAGTTTACCTGAACCAACTAACCACTTTGCCCTTACGGCATCGAAATAGTTTTTCTTTCTGAATTTCTCGCTTTTTTGATTGTGCCATAAAGTTGATAGCCAGAAACCTTCTCAAATTGATTGCCTAATTGCTTTTCTGCCATTTTACTTGGCACTACTTGCTTAAAGGCCTTATATCTATTCAATAATTCTTCGCGGTTGATGCTTGATTCATAAGCTTGTTCCAAGCCATTCCACATTTTTATCACAATCGCGATTTCTTCATTTGTCCAATCTAAGTCGATAGGGTATTGATAATTATTAGACATCGTATTCCTCCGCTTTCGTTTTCATATTCATTATAGCGGAAAATAAGTAAAAGAGATAACTTAGCCAGCAATTTTTTCAAGCTTCCATTCCCTTTTCATATTGGTATTCTATTATTTAGACAACTTACGCCAATTGCGTCCAGTTTAAGTCAGCCAGATAGCGAGCGCTAATGTCTATTTCTTTTTATAGCGTCGTTTCCTATCCTATATCGCAAAATAGATAACATTTGGATTACTATTGCTTATATTTTTAACATCATTTAAAATATCATTATGATGTTATGAATGGGGAGAAGAAAATTGGATATTAGAAAAAGTTTAAAAGTAGGTCTGGCTTTCTGTAGTGCATTATTACTTGCTGCTTGCGGTAATAATAGTAGTGATCAAGCATCAACAGACCAAGTTGATACTGAGGAAACTCGGTCATATTCTGTTGGGGTTGTGGGAGATGTATCTGCTGAAATTTGGGAAGACGTTGCTACAAGATTGGAAGATCAAGGCATCGATTTAGAAGTGGTGACCTTTTCTGAATACTCACAACCAAATCGTGCTTTAGAAGATGGAGAATTAGACTTAAATGCCTTCCAACATATTTCATTTTTAAGTGCTTATACTAAGGACATTGGTGATTCACAAATTACGCCAATTGCTTATACTATTGTATCACCTATGTATATTTTTGCAGTTCCTGAAATCACGGATGTCGAATCCATTCCTGATGGTGTAACTGTTGCGGTATCTAACTCTGCTACGAATGCAGAACGTGCTTTCTTAGGCTTACAGGATATTGGTTTAATCAAGCTAGATGAAGAAGCTGGTTTTGCGCCAACTAAAGCGGATGTTATCGAAAATACTAAAAACATCGAAATTGTCGAAATGGATCCATCTCAAATCGCCCGCTCATTAGGCGATGCTGATTTGATTACGATAGGTGGCGATATGTTGATGGATGCTGGCCTAGATCCAAAAGATGCTATTTATGTTGATACAGATGATGCTTCAAATATTGATCCGGTGAAGAAGAATATCATTGCAACCACAAAAGACAAGGAAGATAATCCAGATATTCAAGCGATTGTAGATACTTATCAATCAGATGAAACCAAAGCTAAAATTGAAGAAATTTCTGGCGGTTCATCAATTCCTATTTGGACAACTGAAGATGATCCAAAAGCAGACTATGAAAAAGAATTAGCTGAAAACTAATTTTAAACATATACACAGAAAAAGAGGCTAGGACAAAAATATCCCAGCCTCTTTTTGTTCTAAAAAATATGACACATATAAAAGGAGCTATGAAATTGACTTCACAGCTCCCTTTTAAATGGCGTTTTATTTTTCTAATTCAATGACTTCTGCTTGTTCTTGGGCTAATAAGCATAGTTCTTGCGCTTTAAAGATATGCTCTTGTGTCATCGCCGTTTCTGTCCCATTTAGTGAGTCTAAGATGATTTGGCCAAAGAATGGGAAGCCTACTTGGCCAGTGACTTGGTAATGCGCTTCGCCATCTTTATTGACTAAGAAAACATGGTCTTTTTCGTCTGATTCAGCAACATCAATATATTTGCGTAGTTCAATTGTGCCTTCAGTACCCGTAATAAAGGTACGACCATCACCCCATGTACCTAAACCATCTGGTGTAAACCAATCGACTTTAAAGAAGAAAGTCGCCCCATTCTCACCAATTAAAGTGGCATCACCATAATCCTCTAACTCAGGTTTGTCTGGGTTATTGTAATTTGCTACTTTTGAAGCAACAACTCTAGCATCCGTATTCCCCGTATAGTATAGGAATTGTTCGATTTGGTGCGACCCAATATCTGTTAAAATCCCACCGTATTGCTCTTTATTAAAGAACCAATCTGGACGAGCATCCTTATCTAAGCGGTGTGGACCAAAACCTGTTACTTGAATAACACGACCAATTTTACCTTCTTCAATTAATTGGCCAGCTAAAATAGCTGCTTCAACGTGAATACGTTCTGAGAAGTACACGAAATAGCGACGACCTGTTTCAGCGACAACTTTTTTCGTTTCTTCTAATTGTGCTAAGGAAGTAAAACCTGTTTTATCTGTAAAGTAATCTTTACCAGATTTCATGACTTTATTGCCTAATGCTGACCGTAAGTTGGGTACTGCTGCTGCTGCAACCATATGAATGGATTCATCAGCTAGAATTTCGTCCAGGGATTCAGCAACCTCAACCTCAGGGAATTGTTCAACATAAGCCGCTACTTTTTCTGGATCAGCGTCATATACATATTTAATTGTGGCACCAGCTTCGATTAAACCATTTGACATACCATTAATGTGGCCGTGATCTAAAGCAGTTACCCCCACATTAAATTCACCGGGTTCAACTACTAAATTCACTTTACCTTTCGGCGCGTAATTCATACCGTCTTGATTTACCAAGTTACTCACTCCTTAAAATGTTTGTTTGCTTGAAGTTTGCAAGGCTTTTTCTAATGATTAGAATAAATCATTATAGTTATTGTCTACCAACCACTTATAGGAATCAGTTAATGAATCAAATGGGTCACGGCCGTAAGTATCGTCTTGCTCAACTAATAAGTAACGAGCGCCGGCATCAATAGCTGCTTGAATGATCGTTGGTAAATCTAATGAACCTTGGCCTAGTTCTGCAAATTCTACGTTGTTGTAGAAGTATTTACTGAATTCATCCATTTCGCCTTTGAATAATCCTTCGATGGCGGATTCTGGGATTGGGTTTACGCGGTAGTCTTTTAAGTGTACTAAGTCTACACGACCTTTGTATTGGTTTAAAATGTCGACTGGGTTACCACCACCACGTTGTACCCAATGAATATCTAGTTCGAAACCTAGTTCTGGTGCTTCTTCAGCAATGATGTCTAGTAAATATTTGCCATCATATTTCACGAATTCAATATGGTGGTTATGGTAGTACAATTTGATGCCATCTGCTTTTAAACGTTTTGCATATTCATTCGCTTTGGCACTGAATTCTTTCACCTTTTCTAGAGATGACATGTAGTTTAATGGCAACATACCAATACGTAATAAGTCGGTATCAACTGCCTTACAGTCAGCAACAATCTTATCGTAGTCGGTTGTTAAACTTTCTCCACCCTCTGTTTGTGGTTCTAATGAAGCTGACATTGAGGCAATTTCCATGTCAAAGTCTTGGCAAGCTTGCACCAATGCTTGAATATTTTCTGGACTGGTTTCAATTTGTGAAATCTCTACTGATTTATAGCCAATTCCTGCTAGACGTTTCATTGTGTCATATGCATTTTCGTTGAATGCATCTTTTACTGTCATCCCTTGTACACCTAATTTAACCATTTAAGAAGGCCTCCTTATAAATTCGTTTATTTTCTTTACTTGAACGTTTCATAGCGTCAATCATTTCCATTGTTGGCAGTGCATCCGCTACTGAACAATAATCGTTTGTATCTTCGTTAACTGCTTTATAGAACTGTTCCATACAATCTTGATGGCCGGGACCATAGTAGATTTTTGAATCAGGCAGTTTAGCATCTTCTGCTAGACATTTCCATTCATCGTTAAACAACTTATTGTCCTTTATGGTATAACGAGACTGTTTGGTCACAACCTGCAACTCAACTGAATCGTTACCATAGTAAGCATTGGTCGCATAGAAAAGGCCGTGTGCCCCTTTTTCGAAGGTAAAATTGGCATTGGCTGAATCTTCAACTTCAATATCATAATCTAAAATATTATGGACTGAAGCCCGTACATCAACCCACTGATCATCAATGACATAGTGGAGCAGGTCGAGTGTATGAATTGACTGGTTGATGATTGTCCCAGAGCCAGCCTCTTCAATCGTTCCTCGCCAAGGTTTCTCCTCATAGTATTCTTCTCCTCGGTACCAGGCAACCAACCCTTTAACCGCTACAATATCTGTCGTATCCTCCTCTTGAAGGATACGTTTCAACTCAATGACTGAGGCATTTAATCGATTTTGAAAGCAAATAGCTACCTTAGCACCATTATTTAATGCTTTTAAGTCATCTACTAAGGCCTGTGACCGTTGATAATTCACTGTCACGGGTTTCTCACATAGGACATGGATGCCTCTTTTGGCTACTTCTAGGGTCACTGTATCGTGTAAGTAATGCGGTAAGCAGACATGTACGACATCCAGTTCTTCATGGTCCAACATCTCTTGATAATCCGTATAAAAAGGGGTATCTCCCGCGATGGTTGACTTACTAGGATCAATATCACAAACCGCTACTAATTCAGCCATGTCTGATTGGATAATCCCGCGTAAATGGACGATAGATACCGTCCCCAACCCTATTACAGCTACTCTTAACATGAAATACAGTCCCTTCTATCTTATGAGCGGGTTTCGAATTTGCCTTCTTCAGCAATTCGTTCATTTAGCAATGCTAAGTATTGGTCATCATCAAATTCTGGTATGGATACTTTTTCACCAGTCCAGCTTGATAAATGGATAGCATTAGCTAAGCGTACCCCATTGATTCCTTCTTGACCATCTGCAATTAAGGGTGTGCCGTTTAAGATATGTTGCGCGAAGTTTTCAAGAACACCTGAGTGTTGTTGACCCCAAACGTTTTCTTCTTCAATGACTTCAACATCATATAATGTTTCAAATGGTAATTGACCAGTCATTAATTTGACGACACCATCAACATCCATATTTTGATTAATCGCCGTTTCAGACTCTTTCAACCGGTAAACTGTTGCAGTAGCTGATTTATCAACCACAATCATCCCTTTGTCACCAACAATTTCTAACCTGTCTGAACCGATGATTTCATTTGTAGATGTGACGAATACGCCAGTAGCCCCATTTTCATATTCAAAAATGGCATGTACTTGATCTTCAACGGCAATATCACGTTGGTAACCGTATTGCACACGAGAAGTCACCGCTTCTGGTACACCTGTTAACCATTGGATTAAGTCAAGTTGGTGTGGCGCTTGATTAACTAGGACACCACCGCCTTCACCACCCCATGTAGCACGCCATTCAGATTGGTCATAGTAGGCTTGTGGACGCCACCAAGTCGTAATAATCCAGTTAACACGACGAATATCTCCAATTTCTTGATTATCTAAAATTGTTTTCAATTTTTGATATAGGGGATTGTTACGTTGGTTAAACATAATTGCATAAGTAGCATCCACTGTTTTAGCATATTCATTCAACTCTTTTACATGCTTTGTGTAAACACCGGCAGGTTTTTCATTTAATACATGAATACCTTTAGATAAGGCATATGTTGCCATTTCAGGGTGTAAGTAATGAGGCACAGTTGTCACAACTGCGTCTACTTGTCCAGAATCAATCATCGCTTGATAGTCATCAAACACTTGTACATTTGGATATAATTCGGCCACTTTTTCACGTTTTGCAGGGTCAATATCTGCTAACGCGACAAATGCCATACTTGGCACCATGCCATCAGTAATAAATTTTGCATACATAGATCCTTGATTACCAAATCCGATGATACCAAAACGAATTTTGTTTTCTGTTGCCATAAAAAATTATCCTCCTTTGCCCCTTTAAAAAGGTAGCGTTTACATTTATATTCAAATTTATAGGTATTGATCCAACTGACTTGATGCATCTGACGTATGAAATGACTTCCGATATTGAGCAGGTGTCTTTCCTACATGTTTCTTGAAAAAGCGTGAAAAATGGGCATTTGATTCAAAACCAGCATCTTTCGCAATTTCATTAATCTGTAGATCCCTACGCAAACGTAATGAAAACATGGCTTGCGATAAACGATAAGACATTAAAAATGTCATAACCGTCATACCTGTAACTTCTTTAAAAACATGCGATAGATAAGACGGACTAAGATTTGTTTCCTTAGCAATCGTCGCAATATCGATCTTGTCTTTAAAATGCAAGGTCATATACCGAGCAATCGATTCAGCATGGGTAATTTTAATGTCCCTTTGACTTTCAATTTTAGCTGTTTCAAGATTGCTAGAGTCAATTTCCATCAGTATTTGAGTCAAAAGCAAAAGTGATTGGCTTTGCACAAAAGTTTTGTCATCTCGTTTTGAAATACGGTCTAGGTCAGCTAAATAGCTTTTAACCCGTTGTCTATCTGCCACACTTTCCAATCGATACATATAACCTTGCTCTTTAGAAAACATATCTAGGATTGCTTCTTGATTTAGACTAGTTAAAACAGGTTCAATATCCGCTCTATCGAAATGAACAACTGTCCGCTTATATGGCCCACTCTCATCACTAACAAAGGCTTTATGAAGCGTCATCCCATCTATCAGTACAATGTCATCTGGCTGCAACTCTAAAAATTGATCACCGATTTGGAAGGTACATTCTCCTTCCAACAGCATATACAATTCAAATGTAGCATGTGTGTGAAAGGCAAGTTGGTTTCTCCCTTCCTGAATTTCATAACCGATTCCTACTGTCATTTGTGCACTCCTTCACTTCATAATCCTATTATATATAAGAAAGCGCTTTTATTCATTGCATGGATATGCTTGAATTGACCAATCAATTGACTGAAACTGCTTTCGAGTCTATTAAAACACAAATTTTGCAAGATCACAATGTAAGGCTCCTAATTTATTTCCTCATGCGACATCAAGAGTATCTTGATATGCTGCAATGTTATTGAATATAAAAATAACCCCGCGTAAGTTAAACCTTACACGGGGTTTTCTCGTCTGAATATTCAATTTGTAACATATTGACAGGGATTACATGTGAATTGGCAGACCCAATAATCCTTCAGCTGCATCCATTACAGCTTCTGATAATGTAGGGTGACCATGAATTGTTAAAGCGATATCTTCTGCGTTCATGCCAGCTTCGATGGCTAATCCAACTTCAGCCATCACGTCTGATGCTGAAACACCAACCATTTGTGCACCGACTAATACATCATCTTCTTTAGTAGCTACTAAACGAATGAAACCTTGACCAGCATTTAATGATAATGCACGACCATTACCAGCTAATGGGAATTTCACAGTTTTTACATCTAAACCTTGCTCTTTTGCTTCTTTTTCAGTTAAACCGTAAGATGCTAATTCAGGCGTAGTGTAAGCTACAGATGGCATTACTTTGTAGTCAATAGCTGCTGGTTTACCAGAGATTGCTTCTGCTGCAATCTTACCTTCATAAGATGCTTTATGTGCTAATGCAGCGCCTGGCGTAATATCACCAATTGCAAAGAAGTTTTTCACTGAAGTGCGACCTTGGTTGTCAACTTTTACTAAACCACGATCTGTTAATTCAACACCTACAGCTTCTAAACCTAAGTCTTCTGTATTGGCACGGCGACCTACAGATACTAATACGTAGTCAGCAGTGATTTCTTTTGCTTCACCTTTCACTTCGTATTTAACCGTTACTGAATCACCATTGTCTACAGCTTCTTTAGCCATAGCGTTAACTGCTGTTTCGATACCGATGTTTTTCATTTCTTTCTCTACAACTTTTACCATATCTTTTTCAAATGTTGGTAATAATTGTGGAGAGCCTTCTAAGATAGTTACCTTAGAACCTAGGTTAGCGTATGCCATACCTAATTCAGATCCGATAACTCCTCCACCGATAACAACTAAGCTTTCAGGTACTTCTTCAAAGTTTAAAGCACCAGTTGAATCTACTACGCGGCCACCAAATTTGAATCCTGGGATTTCAATTGGTGTAGATCCAGTTGCAACGATAGCATTGTTGAATGAGTATAATTGATGAGAGTCATCTGCACCCATTACAGTCAATTCATTTTCGTTGTTGAAGTACGCTTCACCACGGATGATTTCAACTTTATTCTTCTTAAGTAACATTTCAACACCAGAAGTTAAAGTATTCACCACAGTATTGTTCTTCCAGTCTTGTGTTTTTTTGAAGTCTAACTTAACGTCACTAGAAGTTACACCAAAGACAGCATCGCCACCTTTAGCATTATGGTAAGCATGACCTGCTTGGATCAAGGCTTTAGATGGAATACATCCAACGTTTAAGCAAACACCACCAATGAACTCACGTTCAATGATAGCTACTTTTTGACCCATTTGTGCGGCACGGATGGCAGCTACATAGCCACCAGGTCCAGAACCAATTACAACTGTATCTAATTCAATTGCGAATGCGCCTACTACCATTCTAAAATCATCCTTCCATTAATAATAATTCAGGGTCAGCCATTAAACGAGCGATTTCATTAAGCGCTTGTTGACCAGTTGCACCATCAACGATACGGTGGTCAAATGTTAATGATAACTTCAATACACGACCGGCAACAACTTCACCGTCAGCATTGACTACTGGTTCAGGTTTAATTGCACCGAAACCTAAGATTGCTGTTTCTGGGTAGTTTAAGATTGGTGTAAAGAATTCCCCACCAACAGAACCGATGTTAGAGATGGAAACTGTTCCGTCAGCCATATCTGGTCCTTTAAGTTCGCCAGCATGTGCTTTTGCAGCATTTTCGTTAATGATATCAGCGATATCGAACATTGAACGAGTATCTGCGTTCTTGATGTTTGGTACGTAAAGACCTGCATCTGTATCTGTTGCAATACCAATGTTGTAGTAATATTTATGTACAAACTCTTGGTTTTCATCGTCAATTGACGCGTTTAATTGTGGATATTTCTTAACTGCTGCAATTAATGCTTTCACTGCATATGGTAAGAAGGTTAATTTAGTACCGCGTTCAGCTGCAACGTCCTTGAACTTCTTACGGTGATCCCATAATTTAGAAACTTCAACATCTTTGAATAATGTAACAGATGGCGCTGTATGGTTAGCAGTATCCATTGCTTTAGCGATTGCTTTACGCATTGGTGTCATCTTGATACGTTCTACGCGGTCTGAATTATCAGCAACTGCTGCTGGTGCTTTCTTAGCTGGTTTATCAGCAGTTTGTGCTGTTTCTTGTGCTGTTTCAGTAGCTGGTGATGCTGCTTGTGAACTATCAAAGTTCGCAACGTCTTCGCGTAACACACGACCGTTTTTACCAGTACCTGTAACTGCTGTAATATCAACACCTTGCTCGCGAGCAAATTGGCGTACAGATGGCATTGCTAAGACACGTTTATTAGGGTCTGATGCTACTGGTACATTGCCTGCTGATGAGTTTGTATTTACATCTGCTGCAGGGTCTGATGCTTTTGCTTCTTGTGCTGGTGATGCTGGTGTAGAAGTTGGTGCAGATGCTTCTTGGTTGTGACCTGGTGCATCAATTTCAGCTAATACGTCACCAACATTGGCAACCGTTCCAGCTTCAACTAAGATACGTACAATCTTACCAGTTACAGGAGATGCAACTTCTTCAACAGATTTATCATTTTGAATTTCTACTAATGAATCTTCTTCATTGACTTCGTCGCCTTCAGCAACTAACCAAGAAACGATTTCACCTTCAGCCATACCTTCACCTACGTCTGGTAATGTGAATTGGTATACGCCACCACCTGTTGCAGGTGCAGCTGATGCTTCCTCTTGAGGTGCTGCAGCTTCTGCTGCTGGTGCTGCTGATGCCGCATTGTCTTCTAATCCTTCACCTTCAAAAGTGATTAATGGTTTACCTACAGTGGCAACATCACCTTCACTGTAATGTAATTCAGTTACTTTACCTGAAACTGGTGAGTAAATTTCTTCAACTGATTTATCATTTTGGATTTCAACGATTGGATCTTCTTCATTTACTTGGTCGCCTACAGCTACTAGCCATGAAACGATTTCGCCTTCCGCCATCCCTTCGCCGACATCTGGTAAATTAAATACAAAGGCCATATTTGTTATTCATCCCTTCTAATTTGCGCTTAAAGTTTTATTTAAACAAGTTATAAAGGGGCAAAGAGTAAGATACTCCTTACTCTTTACCAGCTTATTTTAATCGATTATTTACCTGTAATTTCGTTAGTCGCCGCTACAATATCAGTCGCATTTGGTAACCAAGCATTTTCAGCCATACCGAATGGGTAAACTGTATCAGGCGCAGCTACAACTCTAATAGGTTCTTCTAGAGATAAAATGCTTCGTTGAGAAATTTCTGAAGCCACTTTATCCGCTACACCTGCTTGACGTTGTGCTTCTTGTACAATCACTACGCGACCAGTTTTTTCAACTGATTTTGTAATAGTTTCCATATCGAGTGGAGAAACTGTACGTAAGTCAACGATTTCAGCAGATACGCCATTCTTACCTAATTCTTCAGCAGCTTTAATTGCTTCACGAACCATGTATCCATAAGCGATGATTGTCACATCAGAACCTTCTTGAACTACATTAGCTTTACCAAGCTCCAACTCATATTGTTCTTCAGGAACTTCTTCACGGAATGAACGGTAAAGTTTCATATGTTCTAAGAATAGTACAGGGTCATTGTCACGGATAGCAGCAGTTAATAAACCTTTTGCATCGTATGGGCTTGATGGGATAACTACTTTCAATCCAGGTGTTTGTGCCATTAAACCTTCTAGGGAGTCTGCATGCATTTCTGGTGTATGTACACCACCACCAAATGGTGAACGAATTGTAATTGGTAGGTTACGCGTTTGTCCCATACGGAAACGCGTACGGTTCATTTGACCAGCTAATGAGTCAAATACTTCGAAGACGAAACCAAAGAATTGAATTTCCATTACTGGACGGAAGCCATGTAATGCCATACCAATCGCCATACCACCGATAGCTGATTCAGATAATGGTGTATCGCTTAACCGTTCTTCGCCATATTTGTCAAATAAACCTTTAGTCGCACGGAAAACCCCACCATTTTTACCAACATCTTCACCAAAGATATATATTTTTTCATCACGAGCCATTTCTTGGTCTAGTGCTTCAGTGATCGCTTCGATCATTGTTAAGTTAGCCATAATTATTTAGCCTCCTTTGCTGAATATTCTTCAATTTGTTCTTGAATATTTTGTCCAGGCACTTCAAACATGTTTTCTAAGAATTGCGTAATCGTTTGTTTAGGTGCCTTGTCAGCTTCTTTAGCAGCTTCTTTGATTTCTTCACGAACTTGTTCTACGTATTCATTTTCGATTTCTTCAGACCATAGACCCTTACCTTCTAAGAATGCACGCATACGGATTAACGGTTCACGTTTAGTCCAGCTATCGATGTCTTCTTGCGTACGGTAAATCTTAGGATCATCACCTGAAGTAGAGTGAGCACCTAAACGGTTTGTAACTGTTTCAATTAAAACAGGTCCATTACCAGCTAATGCCCATTCACGTGCTTGTTTAGAAACTGCGTAAACTGCTAAAGCATCGTTACCATCTACCTGAACACCAGGGATACCTACAGATACTGCTTTTTGCGCTAATGTTTCAGCACCAGTTTGTTTATAACGAGGAGTTGAAATCGCAAAGCCATTGTTTTGGATAAAGAATACTAATGGGACTTTATAACGTGAGGCATAGTTCATACCTTCATATACGTCACCTTGTGATGAACCACCGTCACCTGTATATGTAAATGTTACAGCTTTGTCACCATTTAATTTTTGTGCACGTGCAGACCCCATCGCTTGAATGTATTGTGCACCGATGATGATTTGTGGTGGCATGGCATTTAGATCAGCTGGATAGTTGTTACCTTCAACATGTCCACGAGACCATAAGAATCCTTGAGAGATTTTTAAACCATGAGCGATTAATTGAGGGATATCACGATAGCCTGGGAACAACCAGTCATCTTTCGTAAATGCAAAAGAACTTGCCATTTGAGAAGCTTCTTGACCTAAAGTAGGTGCGTAGAAACCTAATCGACCCTGTTTTGCCAACGCCATTGAGCGTTCATGAAGTGTACGTGAGAAAACCATACGTTTCATTAACTCAACTAATTCTTCATCTGATAAATCAGGCATAATGTCAGGATTAACAACATTTCCATCTTCATCTAAAATTTGAACCATTTGAAATTGAGCACTGATAGCATCTAGCTGTGCTTCATAATCCACTGGTAATTTAGCCATTTGTATCACATTCCTCTCTTTTATAAAAATGCCACAAACTATTGTCAATCTGTGTTATTTTATTTACCTTACTGATTAACCTTATCAAAACATGCGAGCCTTTTCAATCCTTTTGCAATTTTTGCAGCAAAATCTATTATAATACAGAAACCGTTTTTAGAAAACCCTTCCATTTTGATTTTTATAGTATTCCTTATCTTTTTCCATCACTAAGCTATTTTCAACGTTTTTTAAAATCGATTGTTTTAGTGGTGTTTTTTAACTGTACTAGTTGCTGTTCGACTTCTGTTTTATTTTGTGGATGATTTTACATAGGGTCGTATTTTTGCATTCAGAGTCTTTATATGAGAAAATATATCAGTTATGATAGAAGAAAAGGAGTTGTTCAGATGATTACTATGGATGACATTATTCGCGAAGGGCATCCTACCTTACGTAAGAAAGCTGAGAAAGTCACTTTCCCAGTTTCTGATGACATTCGTCAGTTAGCTGATGATATGATGACATTTTTACGCAATAGCCAAGATGAAGTGTTAGCCGAAAAATATGGTTTACGTGGTGGCGTTGGCCTGGCTGCCCCTCAATTAGATGTATCTATTCAAATGACAGCATTACTAGTGCCAGATTTGGTGGATCCAGAAAATGCAGAACCGTTATTAAGCGGTGTATTTCTAAATCCGCGCATTGTCAGCCACTCAGTTGAAGGTGTTTGTCTGCGCGAAGGTGAAGGCTGTCTGTCTGTCGACCGCGATGTACCAGGTTATGTCCCTCGCCATGCCCGTATCACTGTGACTTACAATGATATCGATGGTAATGCTTACAAAAAACGTTTCTCTGGCTACCCAGCCATCGTATTGCAACATGAGATTGACCACTTAAATGGTATCATGTTCTATGATCATATTAATGAAGAAACGCCCTCCACTCTTGATGAGCACACACACCTACTAGGTGATGAATAATTTACCTTTATTAAAAAAATGATGTCTGCACTTTATGCTGACATCATTTTTTACTTTTTGAAATATTATCTTGAATATGTGCTAGCATCTCAACTGCTACACCAATTTTACTTTGCTTTTCTAGCGTGCGCTCACTATCTTTGGTGATTAAAGTCACTTGATTGTCATCTGCATTGAAACCGATTGTTTGGTCTGAAACATCATTGGCTACAATCATATCGACCCCTTTTTTAACCAACTTATTGCGGCCATACTCAATGACATTTTGCGTTTCCGCAGCAAATCCCACCATATAATGCCCTGCTTTAGGCAAGCTTGCTAAAATATCAGGATTCTCCGTTAATTGAATTGACAGTCCATCTTGGTTAGAGAGTTGGTCCTTCTTCATCTTTTGATTAACTGGGTTAGCTGACCGGTAGTCAGAAACAGCAGCAGACATGATAACGATATCCTTGTCTGTAACATGGGCATGCATCTTATCATATAATTCTTGAGCCAATTTGACAGTCACCACTTCAATGCCAGGTAAAACGGGTAAGTTTTTAGCATTTTCTGTGCGCACTAACGTTACTTGGCCGCCAGCAAGCAAAGCGACATTGGCAATCGCTAATCCCATTTTCCCGGAGGAACGGTTGGTCAAGAAGCGGACGGGATCCAATTTCTCTGTTGTTCCGCCAGCAGATACAAGTAATCGGTATCCCGTTAGATCAAGTGTCTTCGCTTGTTTATTGATCGTAATAAAGGCCAATAGGGATTGGAATATTGCTTCAGGAGCCGGCATCCGGCCCTTACCTTCATAGCCCTCTGCTAAGAAACCGGTATCTGGTTCAACTACCGTGTGACCGTCTAAACGAAGTTGGTCAACATTACGTTTTGTCGCTGGGTTGGCCCACATTTTCTCATTCATTGCTGGCACAAATAAAAGTGGCGAATCAAGCGCCAGCATCATAGAAAGTGCTTCATTATCCGCGATACCGTTGACAAATTTCGCCATTGTATTCGCGGTTGCTGGCACAACGATGGCGTAGTCAGTCCAATCGGCTAAAGTGATATGGGCAACTGTGTCTGGACTTTGAACGTCTTCTACTAATGGTGGATATTTGGTGAGCACTTCAAAGGTAAATGGCGTAACAAATTGTTTCGCAGACGGTGTCAAAGCCACGCGCACATTGGCCCCCGCTTTAATGAGGGTGCGGACAAAATCGGGTACTTTATACGCAGCAATGCCTCCTGTGACAACGACTGTTAAATTTAATCCTTTAAGCATGATCTCCTCCACTTTCTTATTGAACTACTCTCCCGTTAAAATGCCTACGACAGTCGCTTTCATATCTGCAACTGTAGATACACGGTTGTGACGTACTTCTGCTGTTTGAATTTCCTTGATAGCCTTTGGATAATCGCGATTACCTGCAGTTTTAATGTTGGCCACTAATTCATCATCAGAAGCATTTTCTACATCTTGTCCAATGGCTGTTAAAACAGCTTGCGGGAATTTGTATGGGCTAGCGGTTGATACAACAACACTTGGGCCACTTAAGGTATCTTTCGCTTTCAATTTTTGTAAACTTGCTGAAGCTACCCCGGTATGTGGGTCCATTAAGTAGTCGTATGCTTGGTAAACTCGGTCAATTTCTGCTTTAGTCTCTGCTTCATCAGCGAATTCACCAAGGAAATCAGCAAATTTTTCGCTTACATCAGCTGGAAATTCGTAGCGCCCTTTTTCATCTAGGTCATTCATTAAGGCAGATAATTGTGCCACATCATCACCTAGCGCATGGAATAACATTCGCTCGAAGTTACTTGAAACTAAGATGTCCATTGATGGCGAAATCGTCAATTTAAATTCACGGTTTTTATCATAAACACCTGTATTAAAGAAGTCGTATAAGACAGTGTTATCATTTGAAGCACAAACCAATTTACCCACTGGTAAACCTAATTTTTTCGCATAGTAACCGGCTAGAATATCTCCAAAGTTTCCTGTTGGTACCACAAAATTAACGGGACTACCCGCTTCAATTTCTTCATATTTCACTAATTGGGCATAGGCATAGAAATAATAAACAACTTGAGGAATCAAACGCCCGATATTCATTGAGTTTGCTGAAGAGAATTGGATATTTTTTGCTGCTAAATCAGCGCGTAAAGTTTCATCATTAAATAGACGTTTCACTTCAGTTTGGGCATCATCAAAGTTCCCTTCAATCGCTACAACAAATGTATTATCTCCTTTTTGAGTAATCATTTGTTTTTCTTGAATAGTTGATACGCCTCCTTGAGGATAGAAGACAATGATTTTGGTACCAGGAACATCTGCGAAACCGGCCATAGCAGCCTTACCAGTATCTCCTGATGTAGCTGTCAATATCGCAATTTCTTTATCGTTATTATTCATTTCAGCCGACTTCTTCATTAAATGCGGTAAGATTTGTAAAGCCAAGTCTTTAAAGGCAATTGTTGGCCCGTGGAATAATTCTAAATAATAATCTTCACCCACTTTAGCCAGTGGTGCGATAACATCTGTATCAAACTTTTCGTCATACGCAGCATCAATACAGGCTTTTAAATCAACTTCTGAGAAATCATCAAAAAAGATAGACATCACAAAATAAGCTAATTCCTGATAAGTCATTTCCTTTAGTTCAGACCAGTTTATGTCAATATTTGGCCATTCCGTCGGGACATAAAGCCCACCATCAGTTGCTAAACCTTGAACAATAGCTTGTGAAGCAGTGGCAATATTTTCCTGGTTTCGTGTACTTTTAAATTGCATCATATTCCTCCTAAGCGACTCGTTTTACCCTTTTGATCCATACCAGTCACTCTTTATATTTGCTTCATTTTACCATAGAAGGTCCATTTATGGCAGTGTAGGCTACCTTTTCTCATCATACGCTATTAGAAAATCCATCCAAATAATGGCGTGTTTTTAGGTTGAAATAGATTTTATTACTCATATATGTTAATATAAAATGTGTTTCTAATTTTTTAAATTGTAAGAAACGTCAATACAAACGTATATACTCAGGAGGTATTTGAATGAAATTTACAGCTCAAAAACGTGATGGCTCTGGTACTTCAGCAGCTAAACAATTACGTAAAGAAAATTTAGTTCCAGGCGTTGTATACGCAAGTGACTTAGATCCGATTAACATCTCAATGTCAGTTTCTGATGTAGAACAAATTCGTCGTGAATTAGGTCTTAACTCAGTATTTGATTTAGAGTTAGATGGCGAAACTCGTACAGTATACGTACGTGAAATTTCACAATCTGCGTTGAAACCAACTATCTACAACATTTCTTTACAAGCAATCAAAAAAGGTCAAAAACTTGAAATGCCATTATCTATCGTTGTTGTCAACGAAGATGCTTTAGCAGATAAAGAAGGTGTAGCATCTACTACAACACTTGAAATTGACGTTATTGCTGACCCAGCAACTGCACCAGATTCAGTTGAAGTTGACGTTACAGGTTTAGCTATCGGTGATTCAGTAACTGCTGGTGAGTTAAACCTTGCAAGCGATATTGAGTTAGTAACTGATGCTGAAGAAGTTATTGTAGCGATTTCTGCGCCAGTTGAAGAACCAGAAGAAGTAGATCCAGATGCTGAAGTTGCTGAACCAGAAGTAATCGATGAAAAAGAAGGCAAAATTGTAGAAGATACTGAAAACTAAGATTTTTTCAATGTCTTATACTAGCCAAAACCGGTGTGGTTGATTTCTCACCGGTTTTTTTGTCTGATTCATCTTTTCTTTTTGTCCAGAAGGCTTTAGTAAATCTTCTAGCAAATCCATTAAAAAACAGGTTGGTGCTTGTATATGTCACCAGCCTGTTTTACTTTATTATATTTATTTGTCAACTAGGATAATTTTCTTATTTGTTTTGATTAGTAGGTAAGAAATAACATAGCACGCGATCCAGGTTGCGAGTCCTGACATCGTATTCATCACACCTGAATATACCCAAGGACTCATGCCCTCTGGTGCAAATTGCCCCCAAAAGGCTACCCCAGCTAGAAAATGAACAAAATATTCACAAAAAATGGCTATAAAAGTCGCTAAACCAACATATAGTAAAAGATTTTTTTCTTGGTTGTTTTTTGCTGCTTCTTGAATTTTTAGGGCAAAAATACCTGCTAATCCAGCTAACACAAAAGCAAAAATATATTCAATAATACCTTGTATTGGCGTTAAAATACTGGCAAATCCAGAAATAAATTTAATCAGGCCTAACAAGAATCCTGACAATAAACCTGCACGAAGCCCTCTTCTAAATGCTAGAATATAAATAATAGCTAATGAAATTTGGACCCCAAAACTTGGCCCAATTTCAATTGGTATCAGCGATACTATAAAAGCAATAACAGCTGCAATAGCGGCCTCGATATTTTCATTCAACTTAACTGATCTCATTCTTCTTCTCCATTCTTTTGTAGGCACAGTGAAAACTGATTTGAAATGGTATCAGAGTAAATAAAAAAATCGCATCTATCACAATTGTGACAAACACGACCGCTCAATGTATTCAACGATTTAACGCATTAAATCATTCACCAACAAATGGCTATTGAACACTTCCTTACGCCAGTATAAACCGGATCAAGTTATGAGGGTCTGTCTTTAAACATCTCAGCAAAAGCTCCCCTAGTGCATACAAGTATATCATTTCTTATAGTATATGCTAATATTGTATTTTTAGCAAGTGGTAACCGCAAACATTTCATAATCATTCAGACTTATTGTATAATGAGATTGAGCGCTGGTTCATCAAAACCACACTATTGTATATATATCATCAATATGATATATTTTTAGGAAATTATTTATGCATTCTATTATTTAGAGGTCTATGGGGGGATGAAATTTGAAGCTATTTTTTTCGGATAAAGCGATCAATCAATTACAATCATTATCACAATTTGAACATATTTGTTTAAATGATACACAGTATTTACATATTTCTGATGGACAAGAAATCGACTTGGTTTTACGGACGAATGAGACAGATTTTTCTGCTTATGATGATATCTTGGAGACCCATATTGGCCAAGTTCACGTGAGAGAGAATGCATTAAAATTTTTAGGCCACGACAACCGCATTGATTTTGATGATTTCAGACAAGCCTTTGTGTTAATTGTTGATGGTCATGTGATGAACGATGACATTTACCTACAAAAAGCGTCATAATAGATGATTCTCAAGCGAAACGGGCTAGGACTACTGGTCCGTTTCTTTATTAAAAAAAGGAGTAAATATGTCTCAAAACCAATTCCAAGCATACTATAAAAAGTCTCGGCAAGAACGTATCGATATTTTAGTCAATCAGCAACAAATTACCGAGGACCAAGGCGCATTTTTAAAGAATGGTGAGGGGTTAACGAATGAAATTGCCGATAATATGATTGAAAACGCCCTCTCTACCTACCGACTTCCTTATGGTCTAGGACTCAACTTCCTAATTAATAATCGAGAAGTCCAAATTCCTATGGTTACTGAGGAGCCATCTGTCATTGCGGCTGCATCAAATGGTGGGAAAATCGTCCAACAAGCTGGTGGTTTTAAAGCGCAAGTGAACCAACGTCTGATGACTGGACAAATCGCTTTTACGGGTGTAGAACATGAAAGCCAAGCCTTAGATTTTGAAAAATGGGTAGCTGAAGTTTCTAATAACCTACTAGCTGTCGCTAACGATGCCTACCCTTCTATTGTTGAGCGTGGTGGTGGTGCAAAATCGATTCGCTCTCACTACTACCCTACAACAGCCGATAATGCCTCTTTTTTCGTTATATACCTAACAATCGATACAAAAGAAGCCATGGGGGCAAATATGATGAATACTATGTTGGAGGCTTTAAAGACCTATATCTTAAATCATGTGGATTTTATTCCTGGCCTTGAAGGTTTGATGGCTATTCTATCAAATTATGCGCTGGAGGCAACCGCTACGGCAACTTGTGAGATTCCGGCTCATCTACTAAATAAGGGAGATGTTCAAGGAACTGAAGTGGCTAGAAAAATAGCCTTAGCAAGTCAACTGGCACAAGTGGATGTATACCGGGCAACAACCCACAACAAAGGTATTATGAATGGTTTAGATGCTTTTGTATTAGCTACTGGTAATGACTGGCGGGCCGTTGAGGCGGGTATACATGCCTATGCGACCAGAGACGGACACTATCGTGGATTGGCTATGTGGTCATACAATGCTGATCGTGAATTGCTCACTGGCACACTCACCCTACCTTTAGCTTTAGGTGCTGTAGGCGGGTCTATCGGTATCCATCCAACGGTTCAAGTAACGAAATCAATCCTTGGCCAAACAGATGCTAAATCATTGATGGAAATTGCTGTATCACTTGGGTTAGCCCAAAATTTTGCAGCAATCAAAGCCCTGGTTTCTGAAGGGATCCAAGCTGGTCATATGCAATTACAGGCTAAATCTCTAGCCATCCAAGCCGGTGCACAGGGTGACCAAGAAATTAATCAATTAGTATCTGCCTTAGAAAAAGCTAACCATAAAAACTTGGCGACTGCTAGTGCATTATTAGAAAAATTACGAAATATATAAAAAAATCGTTACCCACTTGAAGTTAAGCACACTTCTTGTAGGTAACGATTTTCTTTATTTATATAGTCGTTTATGATCTTCAACACCAGCCAATTGGAATCGTTCTTCATCATCAGCTAGCACTAATTGACTACCGTCAGTCGGCAGTTCTTCTTGGAAAATCAATTCATAATCAGCAACAGATAATTGTACCCGGTTATCTAACATTGCTTCGTGGCTATCTACTGCTAGCATATCTTTATAACCTTCTACTAAAGTAATGGAGAAGAATTCACCAACTGCTCCTGAACCATAAGAATACAATCCAATGGCGTCTCCGGCTTTAAGATTTTGACTTTGGTCTAACAAGGAAATTAAGCTTAAATATAGGGAACCCGTGTAGATATTCCCAACGCGTTTATTATAAACACGGCTTGCTTCAAATTGGTCTATTAGACTAGCTTGTTTAGCTTCATCCACTTCTGGCAATAATTGGCGCAAGCCTTTTAGCCCCATTTTTGAATATGGTAAATGGAATGCCAAAGCTTTAAAATCATCTAAGGTTTTGTTGCTACGCTTTTTATACTCCGTCCAAACAGTTTCAAGATAAGCAAGATACTGCTCATTAGAAAACTGCCCGTCTACTTGTGCATAAGCGGAATAGTTTGGTCGCCAAAAGTCGTAAATATCACCAGTGTAAGAAACCGCATCATCATTGATGACTGCCACACGAGGATCTTTACTGATTAGCATCGCCACTGCACCTGCACCTTGCGTTGATTCTCCTGAAGTATTCAAGCCATATCTAGCAATATCAGTTGCAATCACCAACACTTTTGACTCAGGATGACGAGCGACATGGGATACTGCAGTTTGAAGACCTACAGTTGCTGCATAACATGCCTCTTTCATTTCAATCGCACGGGCAAATGGGTTAATCCCTAAAAGCTGGTGTACATGAACTGCCATTGCTTTTGATTGGTCCACACCTGATTCTGATCCAACTATAATAAAATCAATAGACTCTTTATCTTCTGCTGTTAATATTGGCCAAGCCGCGTTAGCGGCCATTGAAACTGGATCTTGGGTTAAGGGGGCTACCGCTTGCTGGGTTTGACCTAAACCAATTGTAAACTTCGCTGGCTCGACATCTCTAGCTTCAGCCAGGTCTTCCATATCCACATAGATATGTGGTGTGAAGAAATGTAGTTTATCTATACCAATATTCATATTTGTTACTCTCCCAACATCATTTTTTACGGATAACGTAATTTATCACTGTTCATTCTATCATAGTTTCCTCTCTCTATCCGCATTTGTAGCATTCTTAAGAAATTCTGAACATTTTTTCATGAAAAAAGAGAGACACAACAGAGTTGTCATGCCTCTCCTAGATGGAAACTGTCTGGTCAATTTGGCGAATACTTTAGTTACAGGTCATTATTTGTCAAAATGTTTTATTTTGACACGACGTCAGCAGCGTCAAAATATTCTACTGCGTTGTTATAAGAAACGTTCGTAATTAATTTTTCTAATAATGCTTCATCATTAGGAATTTCACCACGTTCAACCAAGTCACCGATGTAGTCGCAGAATAAACGACGGAAGTATTCGTGACGTGTGTAAGAGATGAATGAACGAGAATCCGTCAACATACCAACAAAATTCATGAGTAAGCCACCTTCAGCTAGGGCTTTGAATTGTTTCAACATACCGTATTTCGTATCGTTGAACCACCAACCTGAACCTAATTGCACGCGACTCTTGATGCCTTTGTCATTAGATTGGAAGTTCGCTGCAGTGGTTGCTGCTAAGTCAAAGTATGCTGGGTTTAATGGGTAAAGAATAACTTTAGGCAATTCGTTTGTTTTATCCATTTCGTTTAATAAGCCGTTTAAAGCTTCAGCAACATGCGTTTGGTCGTTGATTGAGTCTAGACCAGCGTCTGGACCTAATTGTTTAAATAAGCGCTCAGAGTTATTACGGATTGCCCCAAAGTGGAATTGCATCACAAAACCTTTAGCATTGTAAATTTTACCTAATTCACGTACTAATGCGGTTTGGAATTGACCATATTCATCTTCTGAAATGGCTTCACCGTTCACAGCTTTTGTAAAAACGGCTTCTGCATCTTCATTCGTTGCTGGACGGAATACTAATTTCGCTAAACCGTGGTCAGAAATGTTTGAACCGTGGTCAGCAAAGTATTGAATACGGTCTTCTAGAGATGCCACTAATTTAGCAAATGAATCAATTTTAATGCCGTTTGCCTTTTCCATTTTTGGTAAGAAGTCAATGAATTTTTGTTCGCCAACTGCAAAAGCTTCATCAGGACGGAAACCTGGCACAACAGTAACATCAAATGTTTCGTCTTCCGCAATTTGTTTGTGGAATTCTAATGTGTCATAAGGGTTATCCGTTGTACAGATAAATGTGACATTAGAATTTTTAATTAATTGACGAGCAGTTAAGTTTTCGTCTTTTAATTTTTGATTAGCTGCATCATAAATCTCTTTCCAGTTATCAGCAGATAACATTTCGTCAACGTCAAAGTAACGTTTTAACTCTAATGCAGTCCAGTGGAATAAAGGGTTCCCTACTGTATTTGGAACAGTTTCAGCCCATGCTTGGAACTTCTCTTCATCTGAAGCATTCCCAGTAATTTTCTCTTCTGGAATCCCCATTGCCCGTAGTCCACGCCATTTATAATGGTCGCCACCTAACCATAATTCAGTAATATTTTTGAATGTATAGTCTTCAGCGATTTGTTGTGGTGATAGGTGACAGTGGTAGTCAAAAATTGGTTGGTTTTCAGAATAAGTATGATACAAATGTTTTGCAGTTTCACTTTGTAACATAAAGTCTTCATTAATAAAAGCCATCTTGTAAAGTTCTCCTTTCGATTGAAAAATAGTTGCCTAACGACTTACATCGAAGCCTTCATCACTATTCATTAATTGGTGAACATCGCTTAGCGTCACAATGCCCATATCCCCTGGAATGGTATGTTTCAGTGCAAATGTTGCATTGGCAAATTCAACGCATTCCTTAGGCGTATAGTTTTCTGAATTAATCGCGTATATTAAACCAGCAGCGAAGGCATCGCCTCCACCAATACGGTCAACAATATCTACATCAAACACTTTAGAAGCATAGAGTGTTTTATTCGCATACATATAAGATTGTAAGATATTACGATTTGCGTTAATCACACGACGTTTTGTCAATGCAATCGCTTCTAGGTCATAATAATTACAAATATATTCAAGCGTATCATCTATGTTATCGAAATCATATGGTCGCTTAATATTATTCGTATCCTTATAGTCATTGCCGTCTTCATCCGGAACGAATAAAGGTTCAATACCAAAGCAAATGTCTGCATACGGTAATAATTCTGCCATTTTTTCACGGGCAACTTCAAAATCCCATAGACTTGCACGGTAATTTAAGTCTAGAGAGACTTTTAAACCACGTTTTTTAGCTTCTTGCATAGTAGCCTTGGTTAAATCAAATAAGTTATTTGATAAGGCTGCCGTGATACCAGAAGTATGGAACCAGTTTGCATCTTCAAAAATCAGATCCATATCATAATCATCGATCTTAGATTCTGTAAAAGCGGAATTCTTTCTATCATAAACAATCTTAGACGGTCTAATAGAGTACCCTTTTTCAGCAAAATATATACCTAAACGGTCACCCTGACGTAACATGTAGCCAGTGTGTACCCCATTTTTACGCATAAATTCAATGGCGCTGTTCCCTAATTCGTTATCAGGTACAGCTGTGATAAAACTAGCCCACATACCTAAATGCGCTATAGTAGATGCTATATTCGCTTCAGACCCACCATATGTGACTTCTAATTTTTGCGCTTGAGAAAAGCGTTCGCTGTCATTTGTTGTTAAGCGAATCAAGATTTCTCCAAGCGTCACAACCTTTTTGCGCATATTATTTTCCGCCTTGGATTTCTGCTAATTTATCAGCAAATTTTTGTGCTTCTTCACGACAAGAGTCCGCCCCATCAGCTTTGTAACGTTTAGTTAAAGCTGAACCAACACCAACTGCCCATGCACCATTGTTAATCCAAGTTTCCATGTTGTCGATGTTAACGCCACCTGATGGCATCATTTCAACTTGTGGCAATGGACCATGGACATCTTTAATAAATCCAGAACCTAATACACCACCTGGGAACACTTTAACGATTTCGCATCCTGCAGTTAATGCTTGTTGGATTTCACTTACAGTACCGCAACCTGGTAAGTATGGCACTGTGTATAAGTTACAGATTTCAGCAATTTCAGGCACCCATGTTGGTGAAACGATGAAACGTGCCCCATTTAAGATTGAGATACGTGCAGTAATTGCATCTAAAACAGTACCTGCACCTACAACCATGTCAGTACCCGCAAATTCTTCTGATAAACGAGCCATTACTTTCTCAGCTCCAGGTGTTGAGAAAGTAACTTCGATGTTTTTAACCCCACCTTCGTAAACTGCTTTAGAGATTTCGTAACCTGCTTGTTCAGATTCGCCACGTACTACTGCGAATAAGAAGTTTTTTTGCATTTGTACAACTGTTTCTGCTTTATTTGCCATTTTTATTCCTCCTAAATTGCATACATTGATTTAATTGATGAAATTATGCGTCGTATTTTGCTAATAAGTCTTGGAATTCACCAATCACTTTATCTTGGTATTCACCAGCATATTCTTTGTTGTTGAATTTAGCTAACGCTTCATTACGTAGACGGTCCCACGAGAATTCTTCATTTCCAAATAAGATTGGGTAGTAAAGAACGCCATTTGTTTGCGCTGCTTTTAAGTCACCAGGTGCGTCTCCAACCATTAAGATTTCATCTTTTGCATAACCATGTTTCAATAAGTCAGCAATTGCATCTGCTTTTGAACCAGCTTCTTGACCGTAGATAACGTCAACTGAAGGCATCAAGTCATGACGAGTCCATTCAGATTGTAATGCTTCAGAGTTAGCTGAAGAAACGATGGCTACGTCTCCTGCTTCTGCCAATTTTTCTAAACCTGCTTTAGCACCAGGGAATGGTTCATCGCGTCCAGTAAGTTCGGTATGAATACCTTCATTTACTTTGTTAGACCAGTCTAAAGCTGTCACTAGTGAAGGTTCCTCATTTGCTTCGATAGCTTCTTTTAATGATGCATTTGATAATGAAGTTGCTGAGTTAGCCCAGTCACGTAATGCATCAATATTCATGATGGATTCGCCAGCGGCAGCAGCGTCATCTAAACACATGACCAAAGCTGTAAAACGATTTACACCACGAGTAGATGAAAATAAGTTTACACGATTCCAGTCTTCTTGGAAGGCTTCTTTATTTTCGATCCCAAAAACATCTGCAGCAATTGGTCCGAAAAATTCAAAATGTTTAACGTTCATGGTATCCATTGCACAACCATCTGAGTCAACACAAACTAAGAATTGGTTTTGTTTTGTAAATTCATTTGGTAAAACTGCCATTCATATTCCTCCTATGTTTAACAGAAAAAGGGCTTTGAGCATTGATATGATACCCCTGCCAAAGCCCTCCAGTTATTTTGTATGTGTATGATTTAATTTTATTGAAGAATTAAACACCAGCGTAAGCAGCGAAACCACCATCAATCGGTAATACAACACCGTTTACGAAGCTTGCGGCTTTTTCGTCAGCTAAGAATAATAAACCACCTAATAACTCTTCTGGTTCACCAAAGCGACCCATTGGTGTACCATTAATGATTTTCTCACCACGTGGTTTCAATGTTTTGTGGTCTGCTTCAAACATCATGTCAATGTTTTGGTTAGATACTAAGAAACCTGGAGCGATTGCATTAGCACGAACCCCAACATGCGCAAAGTGAACCGCTAACCATTGAGTGAAGTTAGAGATTGCTGACTTAGCACCTGAGTATGCAGGAATTTTTGTTAATGGTGTGAATGCATTCATTGAAGAAATGTTGATAATGTTCGCACCTTCACGTCCAATCATGTCTTTAGCGAAAATTTGAGTTGGTAATAAAGTACCTAAGAAGTTTAAGTTAAATACAAATTCAACACCTGATTGGTCTAGGTCGAAGAAAGTTTTTGTTTCTTCCGGTAAGTCTAATTCATGGTATTCGTTGTCAGTAGTTGCGCGAGGGTTGTTACCACCAGCACCGTTTACTAATACGTCAGTACCACCGAATTCAGCATCTACAGCCTCTTTAGCTGCTTTGATTGAATCGATTTCTAATACGTTACATGCTACAGCGATTGCTTTACCAGGGATGTCTAAAGCGTTAATTTCGTCAGCACGTGCTTGCGCTGCGTCAGCGTTTAAGTCTAATAAAGCAACGTTAGCACCTGCTTGAGCAAAAGCTTCTGCAAATTTAGAAACTAATACACCACCAGCACCTGTTAATACGACTGTTTTACCTGTAAAGTCATGAGTAAATTGGTTTGCCATTATTCATTACCTCTTTCTTATCTACTGGAAGTCCAGTAATTCATTGTCTTTGCTACGGTTAATTATTTAGTAGTACCAAAGTTAGGTGTTTTACCAGCAGCTTTCATTGCTGCTTCATATAAACCGTTGAAGTAAGTAGCACCTAATGCACGGTCATATAAACCGTAACCTGGTGTTACTGTTTGGTCACCCCAAATTCGACGACCGTGGTCTGGACGTAATGCACCTTGCCAGTCATGGTCGACTAACATTTTGATTACTTCGTACATGTCGATGTCACCAGCTTCAGATAAGTGAGCTGTTTCTTGGAAGCCCCAGTCTCCACGTTTAACGTTACGCGTATGCATGAAGTTGATACGGTTACGTTCTAATGCTGATTTAGTCATCGCTAAAACATCATTCTTAGGATCAGAAGCGTAAGAACCAACACACATAGTAATACCATTATATTCTGAATCATAGATGTCTAAGAAACGCGTAACTGCTTCTTGGTCAGTAATGATACGTGGTAAACCAAAGATTGAGTATGGAGGGTCATCTGGGTGAATAGCCATTTTTACGCCAGCAGCTTCAGCAGTAGGCATGATTGCTTTAATGAAGTATTCTAAGTTTTCCCAAAGTTTAGCTTCATCTACGTTATCACGGTAGTAATCTAAAATAGTTTTCATTTCTTCTTTGGTGTAAGAAGAATCCCAACCTGGTAATGACAGTTCACCTTCAACTGGATCCATACGCTCAACATCTTCATTAATGAATGCTAACGATTTAGAACCATCCGGTAAGTCATGGTTTAAGTCAGAACGAGTCCAGTCAAATACTGGCATAAAGTTATAGCAAACCACAGGAATTCCTGCTTTACCTAAGTTCGTTAAAGTTGTTTTGTAGTTTTCGATTAATTGGTCACGATTAGGTTTACCTTGTTTGATATCCTCGTGAACTGGTACTGATTCGATTACTGAAATATGTAGACCTGCATCTTCAACATCTTTCTTAAGTTGTTCGATACGCTCCATTGGCCAAACTTCCCCTACAGGAATATCGTAAATTGCTGTAACGATACCTTGCATACCAGGGATTTCACGGATTTGTTGTAATGTAACAGGATCATCCTGTCCATACCATCTAAAACTCATTTCCATAATAATACTCCTTTTCGCGTGATATAAATTCGCATTATATATTTATGAGCAATCGCTTACGCTCATTCAATTACATTCTACATAATGGGAAGCGCTTTTTCAAGGGGCAAATGGCAATTAATGCAATTTTTTAACAAAAAATGTAAGGGGATACAATTCTAAAGGCTATTGCTTTAATTTTTTATCTTGTTCATGGTATAATAAAACATATCAAAAAAGTTATTTATTTATAGGGGGTGGCCACATGCCAACGAGTAAGGCACAAAAGAAAAGAAACCGTAAAATCCTATGGTATCTAGTCTTAATCATTTTCACTATTGTACAAAGTTTTCTAAATTCTGATGACGATAAGGCATAGTGATCTAATACATTTATCTTTTAAAATGTCAAAAAACAATTTTTTCTTGTTTTATTGACATTTTTTATAAATAGCAGTTTGGAGCAACATTTGCAATGATATGATGAGTTTGAAGCAAAATCGACTAAATAAATATAGAAAAAGCGAGCTAAGACATTTTTCCTTAGCTCGCTTTTATTATCAAATACTACTTATTAAATTCTACGACTTGCCCATCTTTGGCCATTAACACTTTGTCCGCTATGCCTAAGAATAAGCCATGTTCAACAACACCAACCATTTGCGTTAACTCGGCCGCCAATTTGGTTGCGTCTACAATTTTCTCTAAATGAAGATCAATAATAAAGTTACCTGAATCAGTCACAAATTTATTGTCATCTGGGGATAAACGAAATGTTGGTGCATAACCTTTATCCTCAAATGCATAGAATAAGTGTTGACTAGCTGCTGGAATCACTTCTATTGGTAAGGGAAAAGCGCCTAATTGATCTACTTGTTTTGTATGGTCACAAATCCAAATGACGCGTTCACTGTTCACTGCGATAATTTTCTCAATCAAGTGCGCGCCACCGCCACCTTTAATGCCATTTAATTGTGGATCAAATTCATCGGTCCCATCTATTGTTAAGTCGATTTTGGTCACATCATTTAATGAAGCAATGGGAATATCTAAACTAGCAGCTAATTCAGCAGACTGAATAGATGTTGGTATACCAGTGAACCTTAAGCCTTCTTCTTTCATTCGTTTACCTAATGCCGTAATCAAATAATAAGCTGTAGAGCCTGTTCCTAACCCAACAACCATGCCGTCTTCAACGTACTGTGCCGCTGCTACCCCAACTAATTCTTTTTCGTTCACCATATGACTCCTTTATTTATCTTCCTATCTTAATTGATCTGCTTGACCAAGTTGGATGAAAGCATCTGTATATAGTTTTAATAACGCTTCTAATGTATCCATTTCGATATACTCATCCGCTTGATGTGCTACATGTGCATCATGCTGGAAGTTCATTCCAAATGATACGCAATTTGGCATTACTTTACTATATGATACCCCACCAGAGATAATAGGTTCAATAGGATGATCTGGGAAATGTTGATGGAAAGTATTTAGCAATAGTTGATTGGCTGGTAGATTAACATCGGAAAGAATCGGAGGTGTATCAAATGATTTTACAAATGGAATATCAGGAAATTCTTTAGTGAACGCTGCTGTCAATTCTGGTTCAGTGATATTCGCTGGATAACGCACATCGATGGTGAAACTAATGTGACCTTCTTCTGTTTTCTCAATGACACCTTGATTGATCGTTAAAGGGCCCATAATTTGGTGATCACGTGCAATGCCAAATCCAGATCCATCATATAGGCGGAATAAACGTGTCCATTTATCTGCAAAAGCGTCATGATAATTATTCGCGATGATTTCAAAACCACGGGTAATCGCTGAATCCCCTACTTCAGGTGTAGATGCATGGGCAGAAATACCGTACACTGTCATTTTGGTATCCCCATTATCCTCTTGAATAGCGATTGACCAACCCTTATCTTTGGCATAGGCTTCTAATCCTGGGTTTGTCGTCCCTTCAATAATAAAAGTTGCTTCAGATGCTACTACGTTAGCACCAGCACCACCAACAATGCTTTTAATGATGGTATTCAAGTTTAACTCACCAGCATAGTTCCAAGTTGTAGCCCCTTTTTCCCCTATTTGTAATGGAAATTGGCCATCTGGGGTAATCGCAAAGTCAGGTGCGCCTTCTTTGATTACATATTGTGGAATATCTGTCATATCTGATTCTTCATCAGAGCCAATGACGATACGAATATTGTTTTTCAAGGGAACTTGATAATCCTGTAAAATTTTCGCTGCATAGTAGGTTAAAATCGCATTACGTTTCATATCTGATGTACCACGACCATACATACGGTCATCGATTATTTCGGCACCAAATGGTTCTTTCGTCCAATTTGATGAGGCCCCAACAGGTACCACATCAATGTGGCTCACGATATCTACACGTTGCTTGGAACCGCTATTTTGAGGTTCAATATGGACCGTATAAGGATAAACATCACCAACTCTCATACCGTCGCGCTCCCCTAATCCATGCATGAATGCCAAGGCTTTACGAACTTCCGGTCCATATGGGGCTTCTGAAGTAGCCGCTTGGTCATCACGAATAGATGGAATGCGTACCAATCCTTGGATGTCTTCAATCATTTGTGGTAAATACTTTGCAAAATCAATTTTGTCTAACATATTATTCTCCTCAAGTTTTATTATTTCTTATATATATGAATGGCTCATAGAATGATATATCGAGCAATTAAGCCAAAGATCAATAGGTGAATAGGATAAATCCAATATAACCATGAAGCATTGTATCGTCCTCTTAAGCCATTATAAGCGTAGGTCATTACAAAGGCTATTGGTGCCGTCACTTCCCATAAGACTAGAAAGGCACCCGCTAGAGACTGAATGAGGCGGTTGCTTCGACTTAAATAAAGGGTCCCAATTAAAAGGACGCCAAACATACCATAATCCGCTTGTATAAATTCCGCGACTACCGCCATCACGATAATTGGTAGGATAGCTAACCATCTGTTATGCACTTTACTAGCTAACCACACAGCTAATAAGCCTAACAATAAGATAAAGAAAACATTTTGATGCGTGTAATCAAAGTATTGTTGACTAATGGCTAGATTAAAAGGAATTTCTGAAATCAAAGCAAAAGTCCCTAAGCGCATCGCGTATTTTTGCTTATTTGAAGTATGGTGAAAGCCTTCAATCAGTAAGAAACAAAATATTGGAAAGGCAACTCTACCTATTAAGCGAAAACACGTATAAGCTGTATAAGCTAGCGAATAGTGAAAGGTTTCAAGTTGTCCACTATTTAGTAAAGGCAGCAAAATAGCTGCACCAAGATGATCAATGATCATGGTCACCATAGCGATCCATTTCAATGTTGCACCGGATAAGCCACTAGGACTACTTTTCGTGATTGATGATTGCGCCATATCCACCGCCTCCTTTTGAATCATTTTCACGATATGATTATTTTATCATAATTTTTTCATTTTTCTTTTGGTATTATCATTGAAGGTAAAAAAAGGCCAAGACAACGTCTCGACCTTTCATTCTATGTGCATTTATATTCAATTGAATATACCTGTTTAAGCGCCTGTATCGCATCCTACCTTAATCGGGTTCCTCAAACCAGAAATGACTGCGTTTCAGATTAGTTTGTAACTGACTGCGTCAGTTACTACACTAATCTTCCAACGGTTCATTTCTACCGGTTTGTGTCGCACCTTGTTAGTCGAGCTCTACAGAGCAGTCAGGGTTCCGCTTCAGATTTAGGGTACGTGATGTCCCATCACTACCCCTACATCTTCCACCGTCTCCTGCCTTAACGCTCTGTATCGCATCCTACCTATCCTAGTGTTTTTAGTGCGCCGTCTTTTGCGATTGCTTTGCTTGAGCGTCGTTTGGATAGGTATTTTGAGAATTTCGATAATGTGTAACATACGAGCCAGTATAAAAAGGTCATAATGATAAACATTGGAATGACATAAGCTGTGTTTTGATTGTATATAATTTTCGCATTGTGGGTTAATTCTGGTAAAGAAATGATCGTAGCTAGCGAAGTATCTTTAATTAAGGCAATCAATTGTGACACAATAGAAGGTGCCATTGACCGTACAGCTTGTGGTAATAAAATATACAGAAGCGTTTGTACACGAGTTAATCCAGTAGAAATCCCTGCTTCTGTTTGTCCTTTTGGAATAGCATTTAAACCACCCCGAATAATTTCTGAAATCATAGCTGATTCAAATATCGTTAAAGCGCCCACTGCTGCCCAGAAAATATTCAAGCGTATACCTAATTGCGGTAAGGCAAAATAAGTAAAGAAGATGATCAATAATAAAGGTAAATTACGAATGATATCTACAATTAACCCTAATATTTTTGATAAGATTGGAATCCCCATAAAACGAATAATGCCAAAAATAGCGCCTAAAATTAAAGAAAATATAATAGCATAAAACGTTACTTGAAGCGTAACCCATAGACCATCAAGTAAAAATTGGATATTTATCCATTGAAATGCATCTACAAAATTCATCTATTACTGCTCCTTTCTAACGTATGTCCTGTTGTGCTAATCGTTTTTCAATAAAGGAGACCAATAGGGTTAAAGGTACTGTGATTACTAGGTAAATACAAGCGATCATTGTGTAAGTACCTAATGTATTAAAGGTCTCACTAGCAATCACATCACCGTAATACATTAGATCTAACCCGGCTACCATCGCTAAAATTGAAGAGTTTTTCACTAAATTAATGAATTGGTTCCCTAATGGTGGAATGACAATTTTAATTGCTTGTGGTAAGACGACAAAGCGCATTTGTTGTATGTAAGTCATTCCTTGTGAAATTGCCGCTTCTGTTTGGCCTTTTGGTACTGCTTCGATACCTGAACGAACGACATCAGCGATGAAGGCCGATGTATACAAGGTTAACCCGATAATCCCTGATTGGAATCCGGTAATATCAACACCATACAAAGGAATCACAACATAGAAAAACATTACAATAATCAATAATGGAATATTACGGAAAAATTCCACATAGATGTCCCCAATTTTGGCTAATACTTTGTTTTCTAAAGTTTGGAGAATACCCATCAAACCACCAAGAATCAACGAACAGATTAGGGCGATCACTGATGCAATTAAAGTATTGATGAAGCCTTCAATAATTAAATCACTATAACTAGTTAATAGTTCAAACATTTACTCAACCTCCTACTCTGCAATGGATGACTCTGTATCGTCACCAAACCATTTTGCATAAATTTCTTGATACGTACCATCGGCTACCATATCATCAATGGCTTGATTGACTTCATTTAAAAAATCTTCTTGCCCTTTGTTTATAGCAATACCATATGGTTCTGTTGTAAAGGTTGATCCCGCAAGTTTATATCCGGGGTTTTGTTCTATAATACCCAATAAAATCGCATTATCAGTTGTCATTGCATCCCCTTGACCAGATTTTAAGGCTGTAAAGGCTTCTGCATAGTTTTCTAATTCTAAGATATTTGCCTCTGGAGCTGCTTCTTTGATACGTTGGGCAGAAGTTGATCCTTTAACGGCCAAAACAGTGTCCTCACTTGTTAAACTTTCCACACCTTCAATATCAGAATCTTCAGGTACCATCAGGGCTTGTCCGGCATCAAAATAAACTTGACTGAAGTCTACTTGTTTTAAACGCTCTTCTGAAATCGTCATTGTAGCAATCAAAGCATCAACATTCCCATTCTTTAGTAATGGAATACGCGTTTTTGAAGTGACCTCAACAAATTCAGGTTCAGCATTCTCACCGCCAACTCGTTTAGTAATTTCTTTCGCTATATCGATATCAAACCCTTCAATACGATTTTCAGCGATATTATATTTACCAAATAAGTTCGTGTCCACTTTTACCCCCCAAGTGATCACAGGATATGCTTGGCTGTCAATTCGCTCAGCAATATTTTGTTGGCTAGCAGCACTGCTTGTACAGGCTGTCATGAAAAAGCTGAAGGTCAAAAGCGTCATCATTCGCCATATTTTTTTCATATTTATTCCCTCTTTCCTTAAGCGTGACTTGGTGATTAGACTAAAATCTTGCTTAAGAATTGGATCGCACGTTCATCATGTGGATCTTCAAAGAATTCTTTAGAAGGACGATCTTCTAAAATTTCACCATCAGCCATAAAGATTGTTCGATTAGATACTTCTTTGGCAAATCCCATTTCATGTGTCACCACAACCATGGTCATATTATCTTCAGTAGCAATGCGTTTCATTTGGTCTAAAACTTCTCCAACCATTTCTGGGTCAAGAGCTGAAGTAGGCTCATCAAACAACATCATTTTTGGCTGCATAGCTAAACCACGTGCAATGGCTACACGTTGTTTTTGTCCACCAGATAATTGACCTGGATATGCATCACGTTTATCCCACATGTTTACGCGTTGTAATAAACGTTCTGCCCGGTCCTGAGCATCTTTATCCGTCTTCTTCAATACTTTTAAAGGTGCCAATGTCACATTTTCTAACACAGTCATGTGAGGATATAATTCGAAGTGTTGGAAAACCATTCCACAGTCGCGACGAATTTGACGAATATCCGTATTACGGTCAGTAATGTCTTTTCCGTCTACAATTAAGCGACCTGAGTCAACTTTCTCCAAAGCATTAATCGTCCGAATCAAAGTCGATTTCCCTGAACCAGAAGGTCCAATCAAAGTCACAACTTCGCCCTCATTGATCTTCAGATTAATGTCTTTTAACGCATGGAACTTACCATAATATTTTTCAACATGTTCAAATGTAATCATCATAGCACCTCTTCTTATTTGATTTTCTTTTTATTATATATTTGCAATCATTTTTGCAAAAATGCATTTTTTGCATAAAGGTAAAATTATTCTAATCATTTTTTAAGTACTAGTCAACTTTTATTGATAGGTTTCTTAACATGTATCGATTTAAATGTTATTTTTTATTTCACAATCGATTCAAGTGAACATAGGCTTTTACAATGTTTTTTGGCCTTCTATCAAACGCTAGAACAAACTTTTAAATTGTTATTCGTTTTACATAAGTACTATAATGGGAGTAGCATTATATAAAAACCCAATTCTTTTAATCAAATTGGAGGTTATCGTATTGAATCAATCAAAAAACGGCTCTCAAAATATCTCTTCACAATTCAGAAGTGATATGGTGATGGTGCCAGAAGTGATTAACGAAGCATCCGGTATTCGTGTATTTGGTAGGACTTTAAAATCATTCGTCTTTACTACTGACGCTGCGACAATTTTATATTGTAACGCTGACGCGGTCTTAGCTGTTTATCCCTTCTCCCCGTATCCTGCTATTATTTCAGCAGTGACTTCTGTCGCTAGTCAACCCGTATTTGCGGGTGTTGGTGGCGGTACTACCCAAGGTAAGCGGAGTGTAGATATTGCGCTCTTTGCAGAGGCAACTGGTGTTCAAGGGGTCGTGGTGAACGCACCGATGACTGCTGAGAATATTTTAGATATCGAACATACTGTTGACTCCCCTATTGTCGCGACCGTTGTTTCTCCCTATAATGATATTGAAGCACGTATTTCGGCTGGTGCTGATATTCTAAACGTTTCTGGAGGAAAGGAAACAGCTGCTATCGTTGAACGTATTCGCCGTGATTTCCCAGATGTGCCGATTATTGCAACTGGTGGCCCAAATGAAGAGTCAATCCGTAAAGTAATTGAAGCTGGTGCTAACGCAGTATCTTGGACGCCACCTACAACTGGAGAAATCTTTAAAGAGAAAATGGTCAAATACCGTAAAAATCGCCGTGAAGATTTCCTTGAAACACACGATGGTATGACCTTACATGAATTTGAGGAATATATTGAAGAAAACCCAGGAGCTGAGAAACAGTATTCTGACGACGCTTCTGACGGATACTTATAACAATTAATGGAGGATTTATGAATCAAGCGCATCACAATCGTTTAAAAACGATTCAACAACAAGTTAAAAATTACCACTTAGATGCCTTAATCATTAGCGACAAGGCATCTATTGATTATTACACTGGGGTTGTTTTTGACCCTATGGAACGTTTTTGGTTACTCATCATCCAACCAGAAAAAAGTCCGCAAATTATAGCGAACAAACTATTTGTTTTCGATGAATTATCTGGCATTGACGTGACTTGGGTGGATGACAACAACACCATCACTGAAGCCTTTGCCAACCTAACAGACTTCCCTGCTACTGACGCGCCTTTACGTATTGGTGTTGATAAATTGTGGCGGGCTGACCAATTATTAGCGATTGCTAAAAGCTATACACAAGCGACATTTGAAGTGGCATCTGACTTGGTAGATAACCAAAGAGCGATTAAAACAGCAGAAGAGCAAGAAAAAATGCGGAAAGCTTCCGAAATTAATGATCGTGCTATGGCGCGCTTAATCGAAGAAGTTTTACCTCTTGGCTTAGATGAACTCGCTGCTGTAGATGAATTAGCACGAATTTACGACGAGGAAGGTGCTGATGCTGGCTTCTCTTTTGAACCAATCATTGCCTACGGACCAAACGGAGCTGATCCACATCACGAATCAGACCACACCCTACCTAAACAGGGGGATTCAATTGTGATTGATATTGGGTGTAGACATGATGATTACTGTTCTGATATGACGCGTACTGTCTATTATGGTGAACCTAGTGATGAAGCCAAAAAGATATACGAAATTGTGTTAGAAGCCAACCTACGAGGCATTCATGCTGTTAAGGTAGGCGAAACTTTTGCCAATGTTGATGCTGCAGCTCGTGACCACATTACAGCAGAAGGCTATGGTCCTCAATTCACACATCGACTAGGCCATTTCATCGGACGTGAAGTCCATGAAAAAGGTGATGTATCACAAGCAAATACAGATACGATCAGAGATGGTAATATTTTCTCTATTGAACCAGGTATCTACCTAACAGGAAATACAGCCGTTCGCATTGAAGACTTAGTCATTGCCCATGATGGACAAACTGAAAACCTGAATCATTTCACCAAAGAAATGCTTATTATTGAACCAAAATAAGGAAGATGCGTATAATTAATCAAAAGAGGCTGGGACAAAAATGTCTCAGCCTCTCTTTACTATATAAGAACGTTTATCATTGGGTTCCAAAAGTCAGAATTATCCGATACTTCCCAAAATACGCCAATAACGTTTCGTTATTGTTCGCCTTTTGGTTCAGTACGTCAATTCTAAACGACTTTTGTCTCACCTTCTTTGATTAAACAATCATTTTACGATTTATACGCCTTGCAGTGACTATTTAAAAATCAGTTGGAAATATTCAAATACTCTTGGCCCTAACAAAGCGACAGCTAAAATTGCTAATGCTAGAATAATCCATACTAAAATTTTTCGTGTATCATTGCCGGCCCCTGACCAAAAGTACTGTTTTTGTTTTTGTCTCTCAAAGAAGATTTCATTTGTATCTAAGTCTTGGAAGGTCTCTTTTGGTACTGGTGTTTCTGCAAACGTCTCAATATCAAATTCAGTAGTATCCTGTGTGAGTGTGGTTTCAGGTACTGAAGATTTTAAGTTATCTGAAAAAGATTTGCCATAATGCTTTTGGTTATACTTTTTCTCGCGTTCAAGCGCTTTTTTGGCTTGGCGATATGTTTGCCGTTTCACCTAATACACCACCTTTAAATTTTATTCATTTTATCAAGTATTCTTAGTATAATCTATTTACAAGAAAATTCAAATTGTAGACTAAGGGGTGGCCATATTCCCCGTTAAAGGAGCTTAATAGTGAAAGAAAAATTCCATATTGGCATGCGGACACTAAAAACGGCCTTCAGTGTATTTTCTGCTGTCCTCATTTCAGCCTTTATTCCAATCGATCCACAAATTGCTGCACTATCGGCAGTATTTTCTCAAAGAGCAGATATCAATACTTCACTATCTTTTGGACTGCACAGAACACTATCCATCGTGTGTGGTGCTTTCGCCTCTATTATTTTTATTTTTTTAAGTCATTTGTTACCAAAACATTTTTTAATTACAGCACTTTTAGCCGGTTTAGGCATTATGATCACGATTAAAACAAATTTGCTATTGAAAAATCCTCAAGGTGTGATTGGAGGGAGTGCCACTTTTTTGGTAATTGTCTTTAATATTCCTGCCGAAAATCAATACATTTATGCCCTATTACGCATTTTGGATACATTCCTAGGCGCAATTATCTCTGTAAGTATTGAGTACTTATTCCCAAGACATCGTGTTATACCCTGGGTCAAAGCTTACAACCGTCATGTACCAGAATTTCTACAAATTTCAATTACTGATAATACTTAAACAACATGCTTCATGGGCGTAATAGATAATAAGTGTTATAATAGCTATTGAGTGACATGTGTGTAGTATATGCCATTCAATAGCTATTTATCTATATGATTAAAGAGAGGTTTTAACTATGACCATTGGTTATCATCGCCCTAGCAAGGCTATCGTGTCCCTAGATGCGATTATCCATAATTATTTCGCCGTAAAAAAACATGTCGGTAATAAAGCTGTCATGGCAGTTATCAAAGCGAACGCCTATGGTTTAGGCGCTGTAGAAATTGCAGACGCTTTGCAAGCTCGTGGTGTAGACGGATTTGCTGTTGCTTTAGCAGATGAAGCTATCGCGTTACGAGATGCTGGTATGATTGCACCTATCATGGTTCTCGGTCTAACTGACCCGGATGACGCTTGGTTATTAGCCAACTTAGAAATTGGCGTAACCGTATCTAGTTTAGACTATCTTAAATACGCGAAGAAACATGACGAGGATTTCTCACGTCTTCATAAATTAAATGTTCATTTAAAAATAGACTCTGGTATGGGCAGAATTGGTGTTCGTACCGTTAAAGAAGCACAAAAAATCATTAATTATATTGCCAAACATCCTAAAAAATTTAAATTAGCTTCGATTTTTACCCACTATGCGACGGCGGATTCCTTTACTGACCATAGTAAGGATAAAGTTTCAGCACAATCAGACTTTTTCGATGATATCCTTAGTCAATTAGATTACTCAGCTTTAGGCTATACCCCGCTCTTCCATCAGTCAAATTCTGCCTTGAGCGTATGGCATCCGGAGAAAGCGCTGGATGCTGTTCGACTTGGCATTGGCTTATATGGATCGAAGCCTAGTATGGAAGATGTAGCATCGCCAGTTGACTTCCAACAAGCATTAACTTTAGAAACAGAAATCATCTATGTTAAAAAAATGCATGCTGGTGATACCATTTCCTACGGTGCCGAATATACAGCCAGTGAAGATGAATGGGTCGCTACGCTACCAATTGGCTATGCAGATGGCTGGCAAAGAAGTTATTTAGGTTTGAACGCAATCGTTGATGGTGAGTTGTGTCCAAGCGTCGGGCGAATTTGCATGGATCAAATGATCATCCGTTTACCACATGAAATGCCTGTTGGCACAAAAGTTACTTTAATTGGTACAAATGGTGGTCAAACGATTGATGTGATTGATGTTGCGCATCACGCCGGTACCATTGCTCACGAGGTATTAACGAATTTAAGTCCGCGTTTACCAAGAGAATATACTTTAACAAAAAAGAAGAAAATGAAATAATTTTTTTAAATCTAATAGTTTTTTCATTTATCACTTGCCTTTAACTCATTATCATGTTAGTTTTAAACTAATGATTATACGAATAGAAAGTATAGATATAGAGGTTGCGCAGCCAATCAGTAACGAAGTGTGAAAGGTGGTTGTGCCGAAATGCAGTTTTCTGTGTTGGGGATAATACTGAATAGGGTTATTCCTGTCAAACCTTAATGCCCATTAAGGTGCGGAGCGCTTGTCTAATACTAGGGATTAAAACTGTTAGGGTTGTAGGACTTTATCGGTATTTTTTGACACGATTTCCTAGGTAGACAAAGAGAGTGGCTCTTGTCTGCCTTTTTTATGCTTTAACTATACAATCGTTTATTCATTCAGTCTTTTACATAGTATGCACAAATATAGGAGGATGCTCATGTCAATTTTTAAAGGTTCTGCGGTAGCAATTGTTACCCCTTACGATAATTCATTAGAACAAAATATCAATTATGACGTATTTACCGATTTAATCGAATTTCAAATTGAAAATGGTACCGACGCAATTGTTGTTGCTGGAACAACTGGTGAGGCTTCTACCCAAACCGATGCAGAACAAGTTGAACTAGTGAAGTTTTGTGTTGAACAAGTAAATGGTCGTGTACCTGTAATCGCTGGTGCTGGGTCTAATGATACTGCTCACGGCATTCAATTAACCAAAGACTGTGTAGCTGCTGGTGCCGATGCCATTTTATCAGTAACACCCTATTATTTAAAGACGAGTCAAGCTGGTTTATTAGCCCACTATGGTGCTATTGCAGATGCCATTAAGACTACACCGATTATTTTATACGATGTACCTGGTCGTACTGGCATGTCAATTGCGCCTAAAACATTGGCTGAATTAAAGAATATTGATAATATTGTAGCCCTTAAAGATGCCACTGGTGATTTAGCAAATGCTGTGGATACACGCTTTCTTGTAGGGCCTGATTTTGATGTCTATTCTGGAAATGATGACACTGTAATTCCTTTGATGAGTTTAGGTGGACAAGGTGTGATCTCTGTATTGGCCAACATCGCGCCTAAACAAGTCCACGAAATGACCCACTATGCTCTTAATGGTGATTATCAAAAAGCTGCTGAATTGCAGACGACATTTAAACCATTAATTGATATTTTATTCAGCGAACCAAATCCAATTCCTATCAAAAAAGCGTTATCTATGCTTGGTTTTGATACTGGTTCAGTTCGTTTACCATTAGTTCCCGCGCAAGAAGAAACCGTAGCTTGCCTTGAAGCTGAAATGACACGGTTAAATTTGATTTAGGCTTTCCATTTAAAAGCTAAACTGTGGTATATTAAATGGGTGTGTATTGTATTAATGCACACCCTTTCTTATTTTCTCAGCTTATCAGTAATAGCTAGATTGAATATATAATAGGAGTTTTGATTTATGCCAACTGGAACATTGCCATTTAGAATCAAACTAAAAAAAGTTGATCAAGAAATGGTTGACATTTATAATCGCTCTTCTTTCCATAGAAATGAACTTTTAATTTCCTTAAAACCCTTCACTATTGAGTTAGCAGACAAGAAAATTGACGTCTCTGTACGCCAAATTATTGTGCTTCCGGAACCCATTATGCGACGGTTGATCTTACCGGATAAAAATGGGGGGCACCAAGAAGAGACCACTAAACCCTCTGAGGAAAAAGTGTACGCTTACCTTTTATCTCTAAGTGAGCCTTACATAGATGCCATTGCGAATGACTTTGTAGAGACGCCCGAAGTAAAGCAAATATTTGATGAACCACATGTTTTCAGCTTTTCATTTGTCACTTGGCAACATCTACTACAAACTTTGATTCAATTGCAATTGGAATTAAAACGGCCCGAAGACGCTATTCAAAAGAAAATGGTTTTCAGCATTGTGTCGACCATTTTCCTTGAACTTTATAGACTGTCATCTGCCTCTAAACAGAATCGTTTAGAGATGTCAGAGAGAGAAATTCTAGCTTATGAAATTAAACATTTTATTGTAGATTCCTATCGAAAAGATTTAACCCTACAAGATATTGCAGATAAGTTCGATATTTCCACTTCAACTGTTAACCGGGTATTCCAACCCTATTTCCATTCAACTATTTATCAATTTATATTGGATTTAAGATTGGGCTATGCTTACTCCCTTATTGAAAGTGGTTTATCTATCACTGAATCCTGGCAAAAAGCTGGCTTTAATGATTATAGTAACTTCTATAGAGCCTTCATTAAACATTATCATATTAGACCACATGAGGTACCTAAAAAAGGAGAATCGTAAGATTCTCCTTTTTTAGATAGTTAAGAATAGGTGTATCATCTAATCTTCAATTAAACCAAGTTTTTCAAAGATGTCATCTACTTTTTGAATATGATAATGATAATCAAAGGCCTCATCTATTGCTTCAGGGTCTAAGTGCCTTATAATTTCTGCATTGGTTTCAATAAGGCCTTTAAAGCTTTTACCTTCGTCCCATGCAATAGCTGTTAGTGGTTGTACTAAGTCATAAGCTGCTTCACGTGACAAGCCTGCATCTACTAGTTTTAGTAATACCCGCTGAGAATAGATTAAGCCATGCGTTGCATCCATATTACGTTTCATATTTTCAGGAAAGACGGTTAAGTTTTCCATGATATTGGCGAAACGATTTAACATGTAATCGACTAAGATGGTTGTATCAGGTAAAATAATGCGTTCTGCACTGGAATGCGAGATGTCTCTTTCATGCCATAATGTAATGTTTTCATAAGCTGTCATGACATGACCACGAACAACACGCGCTAAACCGGCCATATTTTCTGAACCGATTGGGTTTCGTTTATGTGGCATAGCACTTGACCCTTTTTGACCTTTGGCAAAAAATTCTTCCACTTCGCGGGTTTCCGACTTTTGTAATGCGCGAACTTCTGTCGCAATATTTTCAATCATCGTCGCAATCAAGGCTAATGAAGAGATGTATTCTGCATGTAAGTCGCGTGGTAAAATTTGTGTAGAAATTTCTTGAGGGTGAATACCTAGATGCTCACACACGTAACTTTCAATAAAAGGCGGTACATTAGCATAGGTACCCACAGCACCTGATATTTTTCCTGCTTCAACACCCCGAGCTGCCGTTTCAAAACGTTGGATATTCCGTTTGCATTCTGAATACCACCGTGCAACTTTCAAACCAAATGTCGTTGGTTCAGCGTGGACGCCATGAGTACGTCCCATAGTCACTGTATATTTATGTTCAATAGCACGAGCTTTTAATACTTGTAAAAACCGGTCTAAATCTTTACGAATAAGATCGTTCGCTTGTTTCAATTGGTATCCTTGAGCTGTATCTACAACATCGGTAGAAGTTAAGCCATAATGTACCCATTTTCGTTCTTCACCCAATGATTCAGACACATTACGGGTAAAAGCGACAACATCATGGCGGGTTTCTTTTTCAATTTCTTCAACCCGTTTGGCATCAAAAGTGGCTTTTTCTCGAATCGCTTTAGCATCGTCAAGTGGCACCTCGCCTAACTCAGCCCACGCTTCAGTCGCAAGTATCTCAACTTCCAACCAAGATGCATATTTATTCTCTTGTGACCAGATTTGTCCCATTTCAGGACGAGTATATCTAGGTATCATAACATTCTCCTTTACGGCAGGCGTTCAATTTTTATACGGAACAATTATATCATAAGGAGGGTTTTAACACGGATTATTTTTAACAAAAAGACGAGATCTAAAACGCATAGGTCATAGGTCTCGTCTGATACACTTTTGTGTTTTATTGATCATGCTCATGGTCTGAACCGTGATCGTGTTCTGCCATCAATAAGTCCGGATGATCAGCCTCTAACTGGTCTAAGACTGCGGTAACTTGGGGATCAACGTTGCCTAAAATATCCTCATAAATGGCTAAATATTCATAGGCAGCTTCATATTGATCATGTTCATTAAATCGAAAAGCGGATTCTTTTAAAGCCGTTAACATATCCATGGATGGATAATTGTTCAATCCTAGTCCGTCTAGAAAGGCCTCCTGGTCCTCCCCTTCTAGCACTTCTGGCCACTCAGGCCCTAACTCTTCTAAGACTTCTAACCCTGCTTTGGCATTATTATTTTCATTCCACATTAAGGAAATGTGGTATAACATATAAGCTTTTTCGAAGTCTTCTTTTCGATAATAAAAGTCACCAATTAAAGCAAATCCATATGCCAAATCTTCAACCCTTAAAGAGTAGGTTAAGCCATTTAAAACAGTTGGATATGACATCCCATACTGCTCCATCTCTTGATATAACTCAGCTAATGCATAAATGGTATCTACAGCATATGGATTCCATAAGAGTGCCTGTTGGTAGGAATCAATAGCTTCCCGCCATTCATTCGCTTTAATTTGCACTTTAGCATACTCCACATACATCCCCGCATAATCACGCGTGGTGGGTGCTAATTCTAAACCTGTATCATTATTATAGATAAATTGGAAAAGGTCTAGTTCATCATAAATACTTAAATTTTTAACATTTTTCTTTGGTGTGAATTGGTCAAAGTCGTCCTCCATCCGGCGAATATATAAAGACATTTCAAAATTAGCCCGAACTGGATCAACTGCCATAATACCACGAATTCGCTTAACGAACTCTGCATCATCTTGCATTTTAATTTCAGCAATCATTTGATTATAATCTGTAAATTCATTTGGGAATTTATCCATCATGACTTCATTGAAAGCTTCAATAAATGCTTCATCACCGGTGAGTTTGTGGTTATCTCTTAAAATTTTTGAGATAACTTGAATACAATAGCTGTAATCATCTGTTGGCACAGCTTGAATTCTTTGTATAAGTTTTTCTTGGTCCTTATCCATAAGCTCGTCTCCTAAAGCAATAAATTTCAGCATAAAATAAATTCTTCATTACACCAAATTTTATTGTACTGTTTTTTCTATGTTATTGAAACCAAAACCCTTTAGCATCTCTTTAGCTCCATAGCTGAAAAGTTATCAGATAACGATATTGGCATTATGCTTACTTCTTGTAAAAGTACGTTATTGCATCTAACTAAAATTGGATATGGTTATCAAAGACCTTATTTACCAATAAAATTATAACATATTTTATCGTATTTTTACGCCATTATAGCGGTCTTAAAATTAAATTATAAAAAGCCTTGAAACTATTTGGATAAATTTAGTAAACTAAGATAACAGGTTAAATATTGCAAAGTACAAAATATATATATAAATAAATTAGAAGGTGAACTCTTGGAAGCAATTGCCGTTAATACATTTCAGACACACTTATCCCTCAGCTATCATGATGAGCGACGTACAATGATGCGTAAATCCTATAATAATATTGAATCACTCGAACTCGTTGATATAGATCTTGAAGAATATTCTAGGATTACTGCGGGTATGCATTATCATGATCATTTTGAAATTCTCATCTACTTAGGGAACCAATGTCAGTTTATAGTAAACGATACTGGCTACACACTCTACAATGGTGATATTATGATCATTCCACCTAACGTTCCGCATTTGATGTCTAGTGAAGAAGGCATTAATAACACCCGTTATATCTGCATGGTGCCTGAGAAGTTGATGAATCAATATGCTATGGTAAATGATCATCTTTATGAAGATATCAGTCGCTTTTATAATGAACCAGGTCATTACCGTTTAGATAAAGAAAATCTAGATAAGACCATTACGCATTTAAATAAAATACTTACTTATAGTGATGAGGAGGTAGACGAAACTGCCTTTGTAACTGCTTATCACCTATACCATGCGTTGATGAATGTCTACCATGCTAAGAAAATCCCATCATTATCTGGTAACTATAAAGATGACAAACATTTTAGTCACATTATTTACTACATAGATCAGCATTTTAGAGAAGCTGATTTACAATTAGACCGAATTACCCAGGTATTTGATATTTCGCCATATTATTTATCAAAATTATTCCGTAAAGAAATGAACCAAAATTTCCATGAATACTTGATTGAAAAACGTGCCAACTATGCTGCACAATTAATTAATAATATGAATAGCAATAAGATGTCCTTACAAGATGTATCCACTGCATCGGGATTTGGAGATTATTCAACTTTCTACCGTTCATTCAAGAAAGTTTATCATACTTCTCCTAAAAAATATGCGCAACAAAGTACACAGACCATACTTTAAATAAATTTAAGTTCATAAAACGGGTTCTATGATAAATAGTGTTGGTGG
>NZ_KV786963.1:0-8798 GCF_001806975.1 Aerococcus sp. HMSC10H05 | reverse complement strand
TTTGGTCACCAACACTATTTGTCACAGAACCTTTTTAATTACAAAATACAAATAATTTTTTACAGTTAGCTATTTTTTGTCTCTTTGCCTTAGGATATATAATCGGGATTCATCCCGATTATATATCCTAAGGCAAAAGTGTCATCACTTAACGAACTGCAACAACTTTAGTCATTTTAAAATCTAATAAAGTATCTATTTAGTATTCACTGGTATCTTTAACCCCATAGACAAAGAAACTCGTTTTGAGTTATAGAATTCAATGTAAGTATTAATAGCATCCTCTAGGTCTTCAAAAGTTTCAAAGTGCTTTTCTTCTATAACATTCATCCTTAAGGATGCCCCAGAAACTTTCCATAGGCCCATTATCAATGCAATAACCTGGTCTTGACATACTTTGAATAACTTTATTTCTTTCCACATATTCTTTAAACCAATGCGAAGTATATTGGTAACCACGATCACTATGAATTAATGTCTTATGTGGTAATAGTTGATCTTCAATTTGATTAAATGTTTCGACTACAAGATGATTGTTATTGGATGTACCTAATTTCCAGGCAATAATCTTCTTTTCACCATAATCAAGAACTGCACTTAAGTAGGCCTTAGAATGGTTACCGTATTTTAATTCTGTTACATCAGTTAACAATACTTCTTTAGCTTTATAAGCTTTTTTAAATTCCCGGTTTAATACATTTTCAGCAATATTTTTTGGCTTATGAGGTTTATAGCGATATCGTTTCTTTCGAATAACTGATTTAATGCCTAGATGAGACATAACTCTATATACACACTTATGATTCGCCTTCTCCTCACAAAAGTGATTCATATAGATAGTCATTCTCCTATATCCGTAGATACCATCAACTTCTTCATTCACATCAATAATTGTCTGAATAATATTATTGATACGAATTTCTTCAGCCGTTGGCTTTCGTTTTAACCACTTATAGTATCCAGCACGACTAACGCCTAATACTTGACAAAGTAACGTTATTTTAAATCCTTTTTCTTTGAGGTAAGAAATGGTTTGAAATTCCGCTTCATATCGTGTTCTTTTAATATCGACCTTCTTTCTATCTCGTCGAGTTTTTTTAATACAGCATTCTCTGTTGTAAGATACTCATTTTTAGCCTTTAGAGCGGCAATTTCTGTTCGTAACTGTTCCGTTTCAGTTTGAATTGTAGATGGTTTTCTGCGACCACGCCCGTCAATAAGACCATCAGGTCCATGCATTTTATACTTTTGTACCCATGAGTAAACATTATTGTAAGATACCTGGTATTTCTCAGCTGTTTGCGTATATGATAAGCTATTAACTAAACAATCTTTAACTATTTCTAGTCGCTCTGAAGTCGTTGTTTTTCTAGATTTCATATTGTACACCTCAGGTTTCGCACTATATTTTTTATTTTCTTTACCCTCAGTATACTTCATTATCCAATAACTTACAGTTGATACAGCAGGCACATTAAATCTTAAAGCCAAATCTCGAAGAGATCCTTCATTATTAAGATAAGCCTCCACCACTTTTAGTTTAAGTTCTTCAGAGTATGAATTATTATATTTTCTAGATTGTAAGGCTGCTAAACCATACTTTCGATATTTATTAACATATTGATAGAATATGGTGTTATGCATCGATAACCCATACTTTTCTACCAGAGTTGTAAAACTTATGCCATCTTCAATAAATATTAGAATATAATTTTCTAAAATAACAGCAGAATATATTTTTCTGGTCATAAATAAACTCCCCCTAAAGTAGACTTATTTTATTAAGTGTCTACTTTAGGGGGAGCATATCATACGTATGATACTAGGAGAATATGTTTATTTTTTTATTTCTTCTGAAACAAGTGTAACATCAATTTGTTCAAACAGATTTTCGACATTATCTAGGGATAACACACCGACACCTTCTTCTAAAGTATTTGCCATTCCGCAGGCCATAGCATACCTAATGATATCTTTGTCATTATAATTTCGTGCAATTGCTGATGCAACACCTGCTACGGTTGAATCACCTGATCCAGTTGGATTAACAACCTTAATACTAGGGATACTTACTTCATAGATATTCCCACTGAATTTAGCAATTGCTCCATTCCCACCTAAAGAAACAAGTATATTAGGGATTTTAGATTTAGTTTCTGTCAGTTTACTAATTATCGATTCTTTTGAAATTTCTTCAGAATTCATATTGAATAATTCTGCAAACTCTACTTCATTTGGTTTGATAAAATCAGGTGAATAAACAGAATTATTTACAATATTATTTAGAGATTTTTTACTTTGATCCATAATAATAACTAATTTTCTTGAAACATTCTCTCGTAATGCAGTAAGAAGACTTACGTAATAGAAATCATTGTCATTATTTATGGACCCATTCACTGTGACAATATTAATACGTTCTTCGCCATTAACTATATTAATAATATCATCAATAATCTCGTTCGATTCTAATTTAGATATTTTGGGTCCATTTTCAACAATTTCCGTCTGGATTCCACCATTATGCATGATCGTATAGGAATTTCTAGAATTTTCAGATATTTTTTTTGAAATTAAGGGCATATTTTCATTCTCTAAATATTTTCGAATAGCATTTCCATTTTCTCCACCAAGAACCGTATAAGCCAAAACATCCGCTTTTAAATACATTAATGCCCGTGTACAGTTAATACCTTTACCACCTGGCATTTTGACAGGTAGATTTGTTCTATTATTTGCACCTAAAACAAAATCATCAACGGAATAGATAAAATCCATGGAAGGATTTAAAGTAATCGTTAAAATCATTATCATTTCTCCTTTGTAGTTATGATTTTTCCAAATTTAGAATACTTATTTAATACATCATCTGAAATATTATTATCAGAAATAATGCCTGTTACTTCATCTAATGTAGCAAAGGTAAAAATATCTGACTTATTGAATTTAGAGTTATCCGCAACAACATACGTTTTTTTAGAACAATTGATTATTTGATGTTGTATACGACCAAGTGATGGATAAGAAGTAGTGATATTTCTGTCATGGATACCATTCGTAGAAATAAATGCAACATCTACGTTATATAAATCAAATATCTCCTCAGCGTGAGTACCAACAAATTCACCAGTAAGACTGAAATATTCGCCACCAGTAAGCACAATGTTACTGTAACCATTTTCAACTAAATAATTAAAAGATAATAAACTATTCGTTAAAATACATTTATAGTTCTGGGTAATTGAAGGCAAGGCATAATAAAGCGTTGTACCAGCACCAATAAAAATAACATCCCCAGGGCTTATAACAGAATTAATAATGCCACCTAGATACATTTTTTCTTTAATATTTTTTGGCATCTTCTGATCTGTAGAAAGAATATCTTGAATTTTTTTAGCACCACCATGTTCTTTTACTAATATTTTTTTTTCATCTAATTCTTTCAAATCTCTTCTAACAGTCATTTCTGATACACTGAGTAGTTTTGCTAATTCCTGTACAGATAGATAGCCAGAATCTTCTATTAAAGAAGTAATTTTTTTGTGACGATTACGCTTCATATATATTCTCCTTTAGGTCGTGTTCGTTTTCTAACATCATTCTACCACATAAAGAACATTAAACAAACATTTATTGTTGACTTTCAAACACTAAGTTGTATAATAAAGTTAAATAAATTTTGGAGGTGTTGATGTGTTATATAGTAATTTGTTACAGGAAGATTTAATCAACTTGAATATGAAAGCGAATTCAAAAGAAGGGTTATTTGTAGAAATTGCAAATGACTTATATGAGAAAGGATATGTGAATAAAGGATATTTAGATGCACTTACAGAAAGAGAAGAAAATTTCCCTACAGGGTTGGAAACAAAATTTTTAAGTATAGCGTTGCCGCACGCTGATCCAGAATTTATTGAAAAACCCTTCGTATATATTGTAAAAAATAATAAAAAACTAGATTTTTTACAAATGGGTGACAACAAAGATTTATCAGTAGATTCATTTTTATTTTTAGGTATTAATGAACCCGATAAGCAAGTAGGTTTGTTAGCAAAACTTATGGAATTATTTATGGATGAATATTTTGTAAGCGAATTCAATTCTATAAGTTCTAGCAATAATATGTATTCATTATTAAAAGATAAATTTGAAAATTAATTATTAGGAGGAATTTAAAATGGCAAACAAAAAAAGATTAATCGTAGCATGTGGTAGTGGGGTAGCGACAAGTACAACAATTGCGGAAAAAATCAAAAGTAAATTTGAAGAAGACAATGTAAATTACCCAGTTGAAGCTGTTGATTATAAATCAATTTCAAATGAGTTACCAAGTTCATCTATTTATGTGTTTATCGCTAAACCTGATCAAGAAGTTCTTGATCAAGCGGAATCATTAGGAGTAAAGGTTTTTCCCGGTATCCCATTTTTAACAGGTGTTGGTGTAGATGATATTTACAATCAAATTATTGAAGCAACTAATGAATAATAAAAAATGGGAGTGAATAAAATATGGAAATATTTCAAAATATTATTCAATGGGTCTTAGATTTAGGATCAGCTGTTTTTGTCCCTATAATTATTTTTATTCTAGGACTAATTGCTAGAATGCCTGTGAAAAAAGCTTTCACTTCAGCACTTACATTAGGGATAGCATTCACGGGTATGAACTTAATTATTGGATTTATGTCTGATGCTGTTGCTCCTGCATCAGAAGCAATGGCATTAAATACTGGTATTTCCTTACCAGCAATTGATTTAGGTTGGACAGGAGCTGCTTCAATCACCTGGTCATGGGTATATGCTTTTGTATTCTTTGCAATTCAAATAGGTGTAAATATAGTTTTACTTCTACTAAATTGGACTAAAACGCTAAATGTTGATATGTGGAATGTATGGGGTAAAGCCTTAACTGCATATTTGGTCTACTTCGTGAGTGGAAAACTTTGGGCAGGTTTTTTAGTTGCAATTGTTCAAATCGTCCTAGAACTTAAACTAGGAGATATGTTCCAAAGACATATTGAAGATTTAACAGGTATCCCTTTAGTTACTGTTACACACCCAATGAATTTATCTACAGTATTAATGTTACCAGTTAATAAATTAATGGATTATATCCCATTCTTAAATAAAAAATCAGATACTGATGCTTTACGTAAGAAAATTGGCATTTTCTCTGAAAACTCGGTCATGGGATTCATAATTGGACTTTTACTCGGTTTTGCAGGTGCGTATACAGTTTCTGGTTCACTGAACTTGGCTATTCAAGTAGCAACCGCTATGGCATTGTTCCCAACTGTTAGTAAATTGTTCATGCAATCGCTTTCGCCACTGGCAGATGCTATGTCAGAATTTATGAAATCTAAATTTAAAGATCGTGAAGTATATATTGGTATGGATTGGCCTATTCTTGCAGGTAGATCTGAAATTTGGGTAACGCTTATTTTAATTGTTCCAATTTTTATCGGTTTTTCTCTATTCCTACCAGGTAATACAGTTCTACCCATTGCTGGTGTATTAAATTACTCTATTGCAGTAGGTGGTCTATTACTGACAGGTGGTAACCTTTATAGAATGCTTGTTTTAGGTGTTATTTTCTCTCCGCTATACCTGTATAGTGCGACTTATTTAGCACCAATTCTAACAGATTTAGCTACAATAACAGGTTCAGTTGACGTTCCGGAAGGCAGATTAATTACATGGTCTTCTATGGAATTACCTGAATTAAGGATATTAGGTGCTGAAGCGTTCAACGGTCAATGGTGGGCAATTATTGGATTGGTACTTTTCGTTGGGTTGTTTGTTTGGTTAGGTAAGGAAATGAATAAATCGAAGTTACCATCTAAAAGATACGAAACGGAAGTTGTAAATAATGACTAAGATAAAATGGTATTTGATTCTTTTTATAGCACTAGCTTGTTTTATATTCGGGCTAAATACAGGTGAATTAACCTTTAATATTATAGCTATTATATTAGGGTTTATCGTTTATAGATACGGAAGTGGTTCTATCTTGACTGAATATTATAGTAGAAAAGAAGAACAAAATATAAAACATAAACAATTCCAAAAAGCTTTAGCAAATGGCAAATCATCAAAGGAAGGTAGATAAAAAATGGCAAAAGGTAGAATTTTATTTCAAGAGCAAAGAGAAGCTTTAGCAAAAGCAGTATATTTAACTTTCCATAGAAAAAATACGAATGCTGCAGGTGGTAATTTTTCTTTTAAACATACGGATACAGATGGAAAAGAATATATCATTATGACGCCAAGTATGATGTCTGAAACGTTTTATGGTGATATTTCACCAGCACAAGTATTAGTAGTAGATCCAAATACAGAAGAAATTGTTGCAGGAGAGGGTAGTTTAACGAGAGAAATTAACATGCATATGGCTTGTTATCATACCAATTCAGAAATTAGATCTGTATTCCACGCACATGCACCAAATTCAATGTTTTGGGCAACTAGTCATTTGGATATGCCAAATCTAACTGAATCAACTCAAAAAGTAAAACATATTAAAGTATTAGATTTTGAACCAAATACAACACCTGAACTAGCGCATATTGTAAAAACAGAGTTAGAAAAAGGGATTGAACTTCCTAAAGAATACTTACTTGATAGTCACGGTGTCTTAATCTTAACACCAGGAAATGACGGAATTGAAGCTTTAAATAAAGCACTACAAATTTTGGATATTGTTGAATGGAATGCAGAAATTGCATACAAACAAACTGTTTTCCAAAAATTAGGGATTCTAGACGGTTATTATTCAAAAGGATATAAAATTGGTACTGTAGATGACTTGATTGATGGAAAACCTATTTGGAATCAAGGTAATCCCGATGATGGTTTAGAATAAAATAATATTATAGTCGAACAAAAGGGCGGTGACATAACAGTCATAGCCCTTTTTGAAAGGAGAAAATATGAAACTAATCGCTATTGATATGGACGACACACTTCTAAATAATCAAAATATAGTTACACCGGTTCAAAATGACTTTCTTATTCATCTTATTCGTGAAAAGGGGATTAAAATTGTTATTTCGACAGGACGTTTAGTTGATGGGATCAAAAACCTGCTATCCCCAGAATTGTATGAGTTAGTTTACGTTATCGCACTAAATGGCTCATTAATTTTGAATAATGATAAAACCATCATTAAAAGTGACCAGATAACGAATAAACTATTTAAGGAATTGTTAACCCAATTTGAAGACTACAAATTAGATATGTCAATTTTAGATGAGTTTAACTATTATAGATTTTCGCCACAGAATAATGATTTTATGGATCATGAGGAAAAGTTAAACAAAACAACCATTAGATATTTAGATATTGAGGAATATAAAAATACCAATATTCTTAAATCTTTACTTTTCTATCATCCTACTGAACGGAAAAAGATTGAAAAGAAAGTTTTGGAATCTACCATACCAGGACTAAGACCAATATTTACTCAACCCTATTTAGTTGAATTTTTACCTATTGATACGAATAAAGGTACTGCGCTTGAATATTTATCCAATTATTTAGATATAGATATGAAAGATACGGTTGCAATAGGTGACGGTACAAATGATATTGAATTAATGGAAAGGGCAGGTCATGCAATTGCAATGGGAAATGCAATTGAAGAAGTTAAAAATATATCTGACTTTGTGACATTACCAAATAATAAAGACGGTGTTAAAGTGGGAATAGAACGATTATTAAGAGGTGATTGAATGAATATTAAAGCTATAGGATTTGACTTAGATGATACACTATATGATCGATTTGATATATATAGAAATGTTTTTAATTTAATAGAGGAAAGGTACTGTGCTTTAAATATCACGTTCGATGATTTTAACATGGAATTACAAAGAATTTCGATAGAAGAATATTCTTTGTTCTCAAGAGGTTATAAAGATAAACAAACGTATAAAATTGATAGGGTAAAAAGGACGTATAGCTATTTTGGAAGATCAATATCTAATAATTTAGCTAAACTTTTTGACGTTCTATACCGGTTCTTTCGGAATAAAATAATGACTAGAGAGAAAGTAAATGAAGTGTTATGTAGGCTAAAAAATGAAACAAATTTAACAATATTCATTTTAACAAACGGTCCAACAGTAGATCAAAGAGATAAAATTGAAGTACTTCAAATAGAACAATATTTTCCAAAGGATAAAGTATTTATATCCGAATCTGTAGGCTGGTCTAAACCATCTCGTGAAATTTTTAAATATGTTGAAGATAAATTAAGCATCAGTAACGAGGAAATTTTGTACATCGGGGATCACTATCATAATGATATCCAAGCGGGTAAAAATTGTGGTTGGCATACTGTTTTTTTTAATTTTGAAAATACTAACCAACCGTTAGCTGCAGACTATGCCGTTCACGATTTTTCCGAATTTGAGAAACTGCTAGAAAAATTAAATATATTGTAGAGCTAGAATTTTCCACCAACACTATTTATCATAAAATCTTTATTCGCTCGGATGATTAAATGAAAAGCACAGAAATGTGCTTTTTTTCGTAAAAACTATGTAGAGAAAACGAACAAAAAGGTATATACCACTAATGTGAAATATTTCACTTGTAAAACAACTCATCCACCAATTACAATTTAACCATACCTAGATTTATTTGCATCCAGTTTATACTAGGTATGTAGTTTATTATTAGGATGCATAAAAAGAGGTTAGCTAGTTCCATATAGCTAACCATAAATACTTTTTGTCTCAGCTCTCTAAGCGTGCACTTAGAGAGCTTTTTGGTGCGCCCGGCATGGGCGCTAACTT
>NZ_KV786962.1:0-30847 GCF_001806975.1 Aerococcus sp. HMSC10H05 | reverse complement strand
AGGTTTCCTTAGCTGACAGCTTGTAAATGAAAATAATGATAAGGTCGCAGAAATACGTAAAAAGATTTCCTTATTTAGGGATAACTATAAAGTGACTTCTTTAAATTGGGATGTTAAAGGGAATATTCTTGATTTTGACTACCGTATTACGGATGAAAATGGGGACCGTATTGCTCGTATCGACCGTAAATTAATTGCTATTCGTGATACCTTTGTTATTGATATAGAAGATCATGTACCAGCTGATGTGGTGCCAATTATTTTAGGTGTCGTCATGGCTATTGACCTAGTGGTTGAACGTAAAGACGATGACGACGACAAAGATGAAGACTAGTATTGTATTTAAATAGTTGACTGAAGAAGGCTACGACCGTATGGATCGTGGCCTTTTTTATTTAAAGGGAAAAATTTCTTTGAAATCACTTGTATTTTGCGAACATACGTTCTATTATTATTTAGAACATACGTTCGATTTTTTTAAGAACGTAAATTTAAATATCTAAGCTAAGGAGGGCTAAAGATGTTTGCAAATAATGTAACATTTGATTATTCAAAGGAACCTAGTCGCGATATTTTATGTATCGATTGTAAATCATTTTATGCCTCAGTGGAGGCAGCGGCGCGTGATTTGGATCCACTAACCACAAAATTAGTGGTTATGTCCTACCATGATGCAACTGGAGGTCAAAGTAGAGGGTCAGGACTGATTTTAGCTAGCTCACCAGCAGCTAAAAAAGCGTTTAATATCTCTAATGTCACTCGAGCACGCGATTTACCTTATCCCTATCCAGATGATTTGGTGATCGTGCAACCCCAGATGCGCCTTTATATGGAGAAGAATCAAGAAATTAACCGGATTTATAAGACTTACGTAGATGAAGCCAATCACCACGTATTTTCAATAGACGAGAGTTTCTTAGATGTTACGGATTCATTGCGACTGTTTAAGGTCAGTAGTGCCTACGAAATGGCGCAGAAAATCCAAAAAGATGTCTTTGATCAAACTGGCATTTATACGACTATCGGCATCGGTGATAACCCTTTTCTAGCGAAAGCAGCCTTAGATATTGGTTCAAAAAAAGAAAAAAGCATGATTGCTGAGTGGCGATATGAAGATGTGTCCAAGACCTTATGGCAAGTTGCTGATTTAACACAAATTTGTGGTATTGGTCACCGGATGGCCCGCCGCTTACAAGGGATGGGCATTAATAATGTTTATGATCTAGCGCACTCTTCTTACTATGTATTAAAAGACAAATTAGGGGTGATGGGTGCTCAGCTTTACGCACATGCTTGGGGAATTGACCGATCTTTTCTTGGAACCCCTTATACTAGTAAAGACAAGTCTATCGGCAACAGCCAAGTCCTACCAAGAGACTACACGGATAAGGATGAAATTGCGATAGTGGTGAAGGAAATGGCCGATCAAGTTGGGACGCGGCTAAGAAGAGCTGGTGCTCAAACACAAATAGTTGGCCTTGGGATAGGCTATTCTATAGGCTATTTTGATGCGTATGGTAAAAGGGGTATCCATAAACAAATAAAGGTAAGTCCAACCAACCAAAGTAAAGTCATTGCTGAGGCAGCTTTATATTTATTGTCTTTAATCTATGACCACCAAGTAGTACGAAATATTTCTTTGTATAGCGGACAGCTTGTTTATCAGCAAGCCGTGCAATTAGATTTATTTGAATCAGAAAATAAACAAGTAGCAGATATGACAACAGATAGGATTATCGATACAATCCGTAAGAAATATGGCTTCAAAAGTCTTGTTTATGCGTCATCACTTAAACCAGGTGGTCGGGCTATTGAACGATCAAGCTTAGTTGGTGGTCATGCTGGTGGTATGGCTGGTATTGAAGGTGAGGGTCATGGATAAGCAAGATAAACCATTTTTACCGTGGACACTTCCTGAGGCAATAATAGAGGCCAAACGATCCTGGTTAAAAAGACAACAACACCCAAGAACGCGTAAACACTTTATCCCTTATAATGAGTATGAAGACCGCCCCTTTGGTATGAAGTGGGCAACAGCCTATGCTATGGATGAGTTGGTTAAGGGTATCCAGTCTAACCATGAAGATGCGACCAAAGTACCAGTCGCTTTGCCAGAAATGACGAGGGAAGCCATTGATCAAGTGTTGCAGGAAGCTTGGTTAACCCATTATCCCGTATCCATTCAATTATCATTGAAAGATGATTTAGGACGGTACTTTGATAATATTGTTGGTTGGTTTAACGGTGAATGTAATTATTTCTATTTTATTATCGGTAATCGCAAGATTTTATGGGACGATGTCCGCCATATTGCCTTGGTCAAAGAAAGTAAGTGGTCGCATATTGACCTTTAGTTTGATTTTTATCAAGCGAATTTGCTGTAAGATTGATATAACAAGCTTTTTTATTAGTAAAAAAGGTCAAAAATATCCACAATAAATGTTTGACCTATTCTGACTAAAGTGATATACTATAAGCATAAAGCAAAAGGAGTGATGTGAAATGGCAAACATGGAAATGACTACAACCTTACAAGAGGCCATCGCAAATGCCCAACAAATTGCTATGACTCGTAAACATCAAGAAATTGGGATACCCCATATGTTTACATCGTTGGTGCAACCTGGAAACTTTGCTTATGACTTTTATGAAGATTTAAATGTGCCAATGACAGCATTAACTGAAGAATTAGACCGTGAATTGGATGCAATTCCAGTGGTCCAAGGTACAAACGTACAATATGGTCAAGGTATATCACGTGGATTGGGTGAATTAATTCAAAAGGCTCAAGTACGCGCGGAAAAACATGGTGACGAATTTTTAGCTACCGAAATGGTGCTAGCGGCTATCAATGATGTAGCTTATACTGACCTAGCAAAATGGTTCAAGCAACACCAAATTACTGCAAAAGCGCTAGAAGAAAAAATTGATGATTTGAGACAGGGTGATCGTGTGACAAGTAAACAAGCAGAAGAAAATTATGAAGCTTTAGAAAAATACGGTGTCGACTTAGTCGAACAAGTAAAAGCGGGTAAAATGGATCCCATTATCGGACGAGATGAAGAGATTCGTGATGTTATTCGGATTTTATCTCGTAAATCTAAAAATAACCCTGTCTTAATCGGTGAACCAGGTGTAGGGAAAACAGCTATTATTGAAGGTTTAGCCCAACGTATTGTAAAAAGAGATGTTCCTGATAACCTTAAAGATAAGACAGTTTTTTCATTAGATATGGGTGCTTTAATTTCCGGTGCGAAATATCGTGGGGAATTTGAAGAACGGTTGAAAGCTGTTTTAAATGAAGTGAAAAAAGCGGATGGCCGTATTATCCTATTTATTGATGAAATCCATAATATTGTGGGTGCAGGTAAAACAGAAGGGTCAATGGATGCAGGTAACCTACTAAAACCAATGTTAGCCCGTGGGGAATTACACTGTATTGGTGCGACAACCTTGGATGAATACCGTAAATATATGGAACAAGACAAGGCATTGGAACGTCGTTTCCAACGTGTTTTAGTGAAAGAACCAAGTGTTGAAGATACTATTTCAATCTTGCGTGGTTTAAAAGAACGTTATGAATTACACCACGAGGTAACAATCCATGACCAAGCTCTTGTAGCGGCAGCTGAATTATCAGACCGTTACATTACTGACCGCTATTTACCAGATAAGGCACTTGATTTAGTAGATGAAGCGAGTGCTGAAATTCGTGTACAAATGAACTCATTACCGACAGAATTAGACCAAGAACGACGTCGTTTAATTCAATTAGAAATTGAAGAAAAGGCGCTTCAAGAGGAGAAAGATGAAGCAAGTAAACGTCGTCTAGCTGATCTTCAAGAAGAGTTAGCTGAAGTACGTGAAAAAACCAACCAATTAACCATGCAATGGCAAGTGGAAAAAGGTGGTATGTCAGATATTAATGCTAAACGTCAAGAAATTGACAACGCTAAACATGCTTTAGAACAAGCAGAAAATGACTACAACCTTGAAGAAGCAGCCAAATTACAACATGCAACTATTCCAAAATTGGAACAAGAATTGATAGATATGGAAAAAGCCTATCATGAGCATGCGGATAAGAGCGCGGATCGCTTAGTAGAAGAATCGGTTACAGAAGATTCAATTGCTGCTGTCGTTTCAAGGGTGACTGGTATTCCAGTAACCAAATTGGTTGAAGGTGAACGAGAAAAACTACTGCATTTAGATGACACATTAAATATGCGTGTTGTGGGTCAAGATGAAGCAGTAGATAGTGTAACGAATGCCGTATTACGGTCTCGTGCAGGTGTTCAAGATCCAAACCGACCTTTAGGTTCATTCTTATTCTTAGGACCAACTGGTGTTGGTAAAACTGAATTGGCTAAGGCTTTAGCAGAAGCGATGTTTGATTCAGAGAATAATATGGTGCGTTTAGATATGAGTGAGTACATGGATAAAATTAACGTCACACGTTTAATCGGGGCAGCTCCAGGTTATGTTGGTTACGAAGAAGGTGGCCAATTAACAGAAGCTGTACGCCGTAATCCATATACTGTTGTCTTGTTAGATGAGGTTGAAAAAGCGCATCCGGATGTATTCAATATTCTATTACAAATTTTAGATGATGGTCGACTAACTGACTCACAAGGTCGCATTGTAGACTTTAAAAATACGATCATTATTATGACAAGTAACCTAGGATCAGATGCCTTGTTAGAGGGAACTGATGAAAATGGTGAAATTGAAGATGAAGCAAGAGAAACTGTACAAAATGCGTTAAAAATGCACTTTAGACCAGAGTTCTTAAATCGTATTGATGATACCATCTTATTCAGACCATTATCACACAATGATATGGACGGTATCGTACGCAAGATGTTAGCTCAATTAAGTGACCGCCTAGCGAGTCAAGAAATTGCTGTAACATTTAGTGACGAATTAGTTAGCTGGATTGGTGATACTGCTTATGATCCACAATTTGGTGCACGACCATTACGTCGTTTCATCACCAACCAAGTGGAAACCCCAGTAGCACGTGCAATTATTGCAGGTACTATCAGTAAACAACACGCAGTGAATATCTCAATTGATGAAAATCATGAAATCGATTTTGATGTAACACCATTAGTTGAAGATTAACGCTACATAAAGTAAAAAAATAAATAAACTCCCCCCCCACAGTCGCTAGTAATATAGGTCTGTGGGGGCTTTTTTCATAAATGAACATAAAGCATGATACTAGTTAAAATAAGTTATCATTATGAAAGCGGTCTTTCTATATGGTAAAATATATAGTATAGAAGATACATGGAGGTGGAGAAATGGAGACGTTGTTATTTTCCATTGGTATCCTAGCCATTATCGCTGGTATGATGACGCGTCATTATATGCTGGGTGGCATTGTTGGTGCGGGATCATTCTTACTGTATTTTGGTTTGTATGATAATGGGTCATGGTTGTCTTTGCTGTTGTTTGCTTTAGGGACAATTTTGATTATTTCTGAAGTATTTTTACCTACTTATGGGATATTGGGCATTGTTGGGTTATTGGTCGGTTCCTGGGGGTTAATAGGCCAAACGGCTGAAATCGGTGATACAATTGTCGATTTAACGATTGGTATAGTTGTGGGCATTGTGGCTTTTTACATTTTAGTGAAGTTAGGTTATCGTATTCCTTTTAATGACCAAATTGTACTGAAGACATCGTTGAACAAGGAACGTGGGTATCAATCACAGCGTGTGTCAGTTGCGGATTATGTATCCAAAGAAGCTGTAACACTGACGCCTTTGCGACCAACCGGAAAGGCTACGTTTACTGATGGACAGATTTTAGAAGTCATGAGTGATAATGAAGTGATAGGTAGTGACGAGCGTGTGGTTGTTGTGAGTGTTCGGAACAATCAGTTATTAGTAAGGAGAGTGAACCATGTATAATTCATATGGAAATACGACAAGTATTTGGGGCATTTTGATTTTAGCTATCATTATTCTAGTTATTTTAACGCTGTTCTTTACCTTTGTGCCAGTTGGCCTTTGGGTAACTGCATATTTCTCAGGGGTAAAGGTAGGGATTGGCGATTTAGTCGGCATGCGGCTACGTCGTGTGAATCCAAATCATATTATTAAACCGATGATCAAAGCAACAAAAGCTGGATTAACGCTTGATTTAAATGATTTAGAAGCCCACTATTTAGCAGGTGGGGATATTAATATGGTTGTGGATGCCTTAATCGCAGCCCAACGTGCGAATATTGATCTAGAATTTGAACAAGCTGCGGCTATTGACTTAGCAGGTCGTGACGTGTTTGAGGCCGTTCAAGTATCAGTAAATCCTAAGGTGATTGAAACACCGATTATATCAGCGGTTGCGATGAATGGTATTGAAGTGCGTGCGAAAGCGAAAGTAACTGTTCGTGCGAATATTGAACGTTTAGTTGGGGGTGCTGGTGAATCTACGATTATTGCCCGTGTTGGTGAAGGTATTGTGACCACTGTCGGTTCATCAGCAACACATTCAGAAGTTTTGGAAAATCCAGATGCGATTTCACAAACTATTTTGCGAAAAGGTTTAGACTCAGGGACAGCATTTGAAATTTTATCTATTGATATTGCGGATGTAGATGTAGGTCGTAATATTGGGGCTAAACTTCAAGCAGAGCAAGCAGAAGCGGATAAACGAATTGCCCAAGCCAAGGCTGAAGAACGTCGTGCGATGGCGGTTGCTCAAGAGCAAGAAAATATTGCGAAAACACAAGAAATGCACGCTAAAGTTGTAGAGGCACAATCTCAAGTACCAGAAGCCTTAGCTGAGGCCTTTAGAAATGGTAAAATTGGGGTAATGGATTATTACAATATGCAAAATATTCAAGCAGATACGAAGATGCGTGAAAGTCTTTCTGAAGGAGAAACTGAACATCATTCAGGTGATCAATAATGGAACTGATAGGTATTTTGATATTTGTTTTTGGATTAGCTTCTAGTTTCTATGAAGCATATCAAAAAAAGCGAAAGACGGAAGCTAGGAAGGAGGCGCGACGCTTTGATGCGTCGAATGCGCCTTCAAGAATGAGTGAAAATGGGGTAAATCCTAAAAAACATACTCGCCAGACACGAATCCCTAATAGACAGCAACAGGCTCATAAACCTAAAACGTTGGGCGACTATCTTAAACAAGCGCAAAATTATTTAGATGAAGTCGATACAGCTGGTCAAACATCTATTGAAGAGTTGACAGTAGAGAAGATGGACACGCGTAAGCCAAATACACAGGCAAGAAAGGGAAGAAACGCGGGGCAGCAAAAGCGAGGGCAGAAATTTGCGCAGCAAAGCCAAGCGCTTCGGGCACAGAAACGTCATCACCAACAGGCAACTTTAAATCAAACAGATGCACATCAAGAGAGGGCATTTGTAGCTGAGGGGAATGACTTTGATGCGTCAAATCAATTTGTAAATGACACTAGTTATTCTGGAGAAGGGGCAATATCTTCTGAAGGGCCAATTGATCTTACAGGTATCTCTAATGAGCAATATTTTGACCAAGCACTGGCAGCGAATGACATTGAACTCGGTAAAGCCTTGCAGGAAATGGAGAAAATGTATGCACGTGAAGCCAACCGCTTAGATGAAGAGTTAAATCATTTATTTGCGGAAATGGAAGATCCTAGTAAAGACTTAAAGAGCATCAATAAAAACAAGAGAAAGACAGAGAAAGCACGAGAAATATTTGCTTTAACCAGTCAAGACGATCTAAAACGTGGTATATTATTAAAAGAAATACTGGACAAACCGTTATCAAAACGTCACCAAGCCTAGCTTGGTGATTTTACTTTACAAAGGTTAAAATCAGAGAGGATGTATACATAATGAATTGGGTTTTAAATACAATTGCCTATGGTGATTTGATGGACCAAGATGCTTTTGGTCAATTAGATATCATTGATTCTGTAGAAGGTCTAGGGTTTGACTATATTGAATTGAGAAGTGAATACTTTGATGGGACAGACCAAGAATTGGCTGATTTAAAACTAGCGACCAAAGAAGCCGGATTAACTGTTTTTCTTTCAGTACCAGCGCCTTTATTTACAGATGGCATATTAAACCCTGAATTAGAAAACTATTTTGAATGGGCTACTGCTGTAGGTGCTGTACAATTAAAAGTAAACTTAGGTGCCTTTAATCCGGAATCAGTAACAGCAGATATGACAGCAGTAAATAACTTCATTGAACGCTATGGTGTATCACTAGCATTGGAAAATGATAACACACAACAAACTGGCGCTAGCAATTACTTTAAAGCCTTTCTACAAGAATACGGCAATGAAGAAATAGGCATGTGCTTTGATGTGGGGAATTTCTTATTTTTTGATGAAGATCCGCTAGCAGCGGTAAAAAATGTCTTACCACTGATACGTTATGTACATTTAAAACAAGTGGCCAAAGCGACCAATACCAGCTTAGCTGGATTATCAGTAGGGGATGTGGATATTGTAGGTATTTTAGAAGTGCTTGATTCAGAAGTGCCAGTTACGGTTGAGTGTCAATATAAGGCCACTGATATCTTAGAAGTTGAAGGGCAAATTCAAAATGATATTGAAAATATTTTGTCAGCTTTAAAATAAATTAGGCTAAAAATGCCTAGGCAAGGTCTGTGGCTCTTGCCCGCACGATGGATGCATGTTACCATTATTTAGTTATCAATATGTTGGACTAGACGAAAAAACTAGTCGTTTACACATGATCAGTTTCACTGCATATGTGGTAGAAAGAAAGGAATTCTAATGACGAGTAGTGCATTAAAATATACATTACATAAGAAAGAAAAGCATACCGGAGCGCGATTGGGTCAAGTGGAAACACCTCATGGCACTATTGAAACGCCAGTGTTTATGCCTGTTGGTACGCAAGCTTCTGTGAAGGCTGTGTCTCCTGAAGAATTAAATGATATGAATGCCCAAATCATTCTATCAAATACCTATCATTTGTGGTTACGTCCAGGTGACGACTTAGTTAAAGAAGCTGGTGGTTTACACCAATTCATGAACTGGGATAAACCAATTTTAACAGATTCAGGTGGTTTCCAAGTTTTTTCACTTGCAGATTTTCGTAAGATTGAAGAAGAAGGGGTAACCTTCAAATCACATTTGGACGGCAAAACGTTATTCTTATCACCTGAAAAAGCGATTCACATCGAAAACAACTTAGGTGCGGATATTATTATGTCATTTGATGAATGTCCAGACTTCAACCATGACCATGCTTATGTTGAAAAATCTATTCATCGTACGACACGTTGGGCTGAACGTGGTTTAAATGCCCACCAACGTCCAAATGACCAAGCTTTATTTGGTATTTTACAAGGTGCAGGCTATAAAGATTTACGCCTACAACATGCAAAAGATATGATAGGGCTAGATTTCCCGGGTTACTCAATCGGAGGATTATCAGTTGGTGAATCTAAGGAAGATATGTATCAAGTTTTAGATTATCTAACACCTGTTATGCCTGAAAATAAACCCCGTTACTTGATGGGGGTGGGCAGTCCGGATGCCTTAATTGAAGGGGTCATTCGTGGTGTCGACATGTTTGACTGTGTATTACCAACTCGTATTGCTCGTAATGGTACAACAATGACTAGTCAAGGTCGTGTGGTAATCAAAAATGCACAATATGCGCGTGATTTTAGCCCATTAGATCCAAATTGCGATTGCTATACTTGCCGTAATTACACACGTGCATATATACGCCACTTACTGAAAGCAAATGAAACATTCGGTTTACGTTTAACATCTATTCATAACTTGCACTTCTTGATTAACTTTATGGCGCAAATAAAAGATGCTATACGTGAAGATCGTTTATTAGACTTTAGAGATGAATTTTTCTTACAGTATTATGGTAAGGTACAGAAGACAGCCTTTTAGATCAAGCACTTTTTTAGAAAAAGGACCAAGTTTGCTTTTGTTAAAACTTTCGTGATACAAGATTAAGCTAATGAAATTAGTGGATGCTTTATGGTACGATTATACTAATGATGAAAAATTAATGGTTGATTTATAAATAAATAATCAAATAGGAGGTAATCCTTTTAATGGGAACAGTATTATATATCATTGTTTTAGTGGCTTTAATGTACTTCATGTTAATTAGACCACAACAAAAACGACAAAAAGAAACACAAGAAATGATGGCTGCAATGGCAGTTGGTGATTCTGCAGTAACAATTGGTGGGTTACATGGTGTTATTGCTGAAATCGATGAAGTAAACAATACGATTACTTTAGATTGTGAAGGCATCTACCTAGTATTTGACCGTCGTGCAATTGCGCGCACACAAAAGGCAGATCCAATGAACACTAAAGAAGCAAATGATATTGTAAGCGATGCTGCTGAAGAAGAAGCACATGAAAGCGAAGTAATCGTTGAAGATGCTCAAGATGTAGAAGTAGGCGACCAACAAGAGAACGATCAAAACTAGTCACAGCATTTGCTGGATTCAGGATGATTGAACCTTTCGTTACGGAGGCCATTATGAAAGTTTCGAACTTTGAATTCCTCTGTCTTCGTCCATGGTTTCTTTCAAAATCTCAAAGTATTAAAAAACAAGGGTATAATGGGATAGAATGGCAAGACATTGAAGAATATTTTAAAGACTTTGCGTGGAAACGGCAGGCACCAAGGAAATTTAGGTCCCGCGTGCAAGAAATTAAGCAATTACATGCAAATGACTATTTAGATTATGCAAAACTACAAGCCACAGTATATGATGTTCATCCCTTAGATGAAATGAATATTGATGACTTGTTGAAATAGTATAAGTCCACAAAATGAGAGAGGCTGGGAAAAAACATCCCAGCCTTTCTTTGCTATATAAGAGCGTTTGTAATCGACTTTCTAAAGTCAGCATTGCCCGATACTGCCTAAAATGCGCAATAAGATTGCGTTATTATTTGGATTTTGGTCCGGTACGTCAATTCTAAACGTCTTTTGTTATACTTTCTTTTTAATGATGGAAAGTGAATATATTTTAGATGTAAAGCTGGTCAGTCAAAGCCTTTAAAATAAGCTACTATTGCAGTTATCAATGCTATAAAAAATAGATAAAAAATCTGGATTAAAAAAATCTATAGAAACAATTTTTTTAGGTATATCTATAAAAAAAGACTATGGATTTTTCCAAATCACCTAAAATTAAGGTATAATAATAATGATTAGCGTAACCAATAAAGAAAGGTGATTAGCCATGTCTAAAAGTAGAGAAGATTATATGAAAGTCATTTTTGAGTTTGGTGGCAACATGGACCGAGTGGGCAATAAAGCAATCAGTGAAGCTTTGAATATCTCTGCAGCCTCCGTAACCGAAATGATTTCTAAATTACAAGAAGAAGGTTGGGTCACCTACGTTCCTTACCAAGGTGTGCAATTAACTGAAGAGGGCGCCAAAATGGGGGCATCATTAGTTCGCCGCCACCGCTTATGGGAAATGTTCTTGTATGAAAAATTGGGTTATAACTGGGACCAAGTCCATGAAGAAGCTGAACAATTAGAACATACAGGAACTGAATTCTTTATAGATCAATTAGATGCCTTTTTAGGGAATCCAGTATATTGTCCGCATGGTGGGGCTATTCCTAATAAAGATGGTGTGATGGCTAAGGAAGCGATGACTCCCCTATCTGATTTAGCTGTAGGGGATAAGTTCAAAATCCGACGTGTAACGGATGATAAGGACTTATTGAACTATTTAGATAAACTAAATGTCAAATTAGACAAAAAATATACTATTGATGAAATTGAAGCTTTTGATAAGTCGTTTACGATTGTTCGTAAGGGAGAAAGTATTGTGTTAAATCCTAAAGCGACCGTAAATATTTTTGTAGACGAAGATTAACTCATCGTAAATGACCCAATTTAAAAAGGGGGCAAGTATCTTGCGTACGATAGGCATATTATCATTTGATGATCCTAAAATTGATGGTTCAAGAAAAATATTGCATGTCGATATGGACGCCTTCTTCGCTTCCGTTGAGCAACGAGACAATCCTGCTTACCGAGGTAAGCCTGTGATTATCGCGCGACATCCTAAAGAGAATTCTGGTAAAGGTGTTGTATCGACTGCTTCATATGAAGCACGAAAATATGGGGTTCACTCAGCTATGTCTGCAGCTGAAGCTTATCGTCTGTGCCCACAAGGGATATTTGTATCCGGTAATTATGCTTTATACCAAGAAGTTTCTGAACAAGTACGAGCCATTTTCAAACGATATACAGACAAGATTGAACCTGTATCAATTGATGAAGCTTATTTAGATGTTACAGACAATAAAAAAGGGATTCCTTATGCCATGGATGTGGCGAAGGAAATTCAAGAAACCATATATAATGAATTGAAACTTACTTGTTCAATTGGGGTTTCTTATAATAAATTTATCGCCAAGCTCGCTTCCGATTACCGTAAACCTTTTGGGATGACGGTCATTACGCCTAAACGGGCGATCCCATTTCTAGAACAGCTACCTATCGAAGATTTTTATGGAGTGGGTAGACGGTCAGCTGAAAAGATGCATAAACTAGATATTTATACGGGTGCTGATTTAAAAAAGTTATCTCAAGATGAGTGTATACAGTATTTTGGTAAGGCCGGATTAGCCTTATATGAGCGGGTTCGTGGGGTGGATAATCGACCAGTAAAAGTTACGCGGATCCGTAAATCTATCGGTAAAGAACGGACATTTTATCCCTTCTTATATCATGACAGCGAGGTAGAAGATTACTTACGAAAATTAGCGCATGCTGTTAGTGAAGCATTGGGTAAAAAGGGGATGCACGGGAAAGTTGTGACCTTAAAATTTAGGAACGCTGCTTTCGATACAGTTACAAGGCAGACATCTTTGATTGATGCGATTTCAGATAGCCAGGAAATTTATTTTTACGCTTTAGACCTATGGCAGACATATGGAGATGTCAGTCAAGGTATTCGTCTACTAGGTATTACAGTAAGTGATTTATCGCAGGTGGCTTTTGAAAATATTCGCTTAAATCTATTTGATAATAACCAGAAACAAGTGGGCCCACTCACTTATAAAGCCTATTCACAATTATCAAATAACATTAATCAAACAAATGATAAAAACATAGCGCCTGTCCCAGATCAAATATCAACTGAAGAGGTAAATGATGATATATCAAAATAATTGGATCAGACGTTAAATGGAGGAGTATAAGCAATGGCAACTAAACATGAACAAATTATCCAGTATATTAAAAATCTCCCCATCGATACCAAAATTTCGGTTAGATCTATCGCACGCAATCTAAAGGTGTCAGAGGGAACTGCTTATCGTGCGATTAAATCAGCAGAAAATTTACATTTAGTCGCGACGAGAGAGCGGGTGGGTACTATCCGAATTGAAGAGAATGAAAACCGGCGTATGCATCATTTAACGATCGAGGAAATGATCAATGTTACAGATTGTCAGGTACTTGGTGGTGCTTCAGGACTCAATCGTCAGGTGCGAAAATTCATTATAGGGGCAATGGAAGCAGATGGTATGCGGCGTTATATTGAACCCGATTCTCTTATTATCGTTGGAAACCGTGAAGAAATTCAAAGAATTGCTTTGGAAAATGATGTTGCAGTACTTATTTCTGGTGGTTTTAAACCTTCAGAGGCGATTGTTGATTTGGCTAATGATCGAGAAGTCCCTTTACTAGGTGTTTCTTTTGATACCTATGCAACTGCAACTTTGATTAACAAAGCTATGATTGAGCGGTCCATGCAGAAAGATATTTTATTGGTTGAAGATATTTATATCCCGCTTGAACAGACACAGTTTTTATATATAGATGATACGATTACTGCCTACCGGAAATTGTCAGAAAATTCTGGTCATACGCGTTTTCCAATCTGCGAGCGAGATGGTAAGTTAGCCGGGATTTTGACTGCCAAAGATATCTTAGATTTTTCACCAGAGACTCATTTGGCTAAGGCAATGACACCAACACCTATATCTGCTAAGAAGCCAATGAGTGTGGCTTCAATTACACATATGATGATTTGGGATGGCTTAGAAATTCTACCTGTAGTGGATGAAGAGGATTATTTAAAAGGGATCTTATCTAGACAAGATGTCTTGCGAACATTACAGTATACCCAGCAAACAGAACAAAGCGAAAATCGTATTGAGATGCTATTAGCTGATAAATTAAAGTTTGTTGCGCAAAACGAGGATATGACAAAAGCGCGTTACCGATTCTTAAGTGATGTGTCATTAACAGACGATTTTGGGGCCTTATCTAATGCCTTACAGGATAGTATTATCCAACTATCGGTAAAGCAGTTTGTTAAGAAGCTACAGGGGAAATCAATCGTTGTGGATAAGGTAAGTGTCTATTATTTAAAATTAGTCCCCTTACAATCTACTATCGATATTGTGTTAGAATTCCTAGATGTCTCTAGACGATCAATGGAAATTGATATTACCGTTTATCATGGTAAACAAGTGATGACAAAAGCTTTGGCAAGTGTAAAAACTCTGACAAATTAATGACGAATTTACTAAACAAGGGTATAATTTAATGACAGAAAAATTTTTAGGTCTTAGAAAGAGGTCAATATGTTAGATAAAATATTAGCTGCAATTGAGGCACACGATATTATCATTATTCATCGTCACGTTCGCCCAGATCCAGATGCATTAGGTTCGCAAATGGGGTTGAAAGCTGTCTTGGAAGAGACATACCCTCATAAAGCGGTCTATGCAGTTGGTCAAGATGATGACTCATTAGCGGAATTTGGGGACATGGATGATATTTCAGATGATTTATATAAAAATGCCCTTGTGATCGTGAATGATGCTGCTAATCGACCAAGAATTGATGACCAACGGTATAAAAGGGGTGCTACACTGATTAAAGTGGACCACCATCCAAATGAGGACCCATACGGAGACTTTATGATTGTTGAGCCAAGTATTTCATCTACCTCAGAGCTATGGGCATCTATCGTGTTGCGTGAAGATAATGCACTACAAATGAATAATGAAGCTGCTAAATGTTTCTTTCTAGGTATTGTTGGGGATACTGGTCGTTTTTTATATGACAATACTACTCGTGACACTATGCAAATTGCCGGTGCTTTGTTGGATTATGATTTCCCAGCATCTGAATTAATGCAAGAGTCCAATACACAAACGATTTCGCAAGCCCGTCTACAAGCTTATGTTCTACAAAATATGAAGCTTTCGGCGCAAGGTACTGTGAATTCAGTTTATATTTCCCAAGATTTATTACAGTCACTAGACTTAACAGCTAATGAAACTTATCAAATTGTTCAAATCCCTGGGACTATTGAAGGTGTTATTACCTGGGTAACCTTTATCGAACAACCAGACGGTAAAGTACGGTGTCGTATCCGTTCTAAAGGTCCAGCAATTAATCATATCGCCAGCCAATATGATGGAGGAGGACACGAGAAAGCTTCTGGTGCTAATGTGTATTCTTCAGAAGAGAAAGATGCATTATTAGCTCAGTTAGGTGAAGTTGCAATGCAATATCGTCGCGACCACTTTTATGACTAATAGCTAAATGATTATATTCAGTTTCAGACTACCACCTGTAAGGTATTCAGGAGGTGGTCTTTTTTTGTTCGTGATTTTGAAGATAAAACCTAGGATTTTATATGCTTTTACTAGATTCAAGTATTTAATGACGAACTTTATTAGTTATTTTAATTATAATTGTGTGGAATTAGGTCTAAAACTGTGCTATTGTAATGAAGTAAAGAAAACATCATAGTGAAAAAACGAATATTAAAGTTTTTCATTGGGAGGAAAATCAATTCATGCGTTTATTACTTAAATCTATTTTAATTTCTAGTGCTTCATTACTACTAGTAGCATGCCAAGGTCAAAACGCTGGTACAGAAGCAAATGCAGAAACAAGTGCTACATCTAGTGACCAATCTAGTCAAGTATCAGATGAATCGGCCTTATCTATTGGTATGGTAACCAATGAAGGGGGCATTGATGACCGTTCATTTAACCAGTCTGCTTGGGAAGGATTACAGAAATGGCAGGCTGATACAGGGGCTAAGGTCCAGTATTATGAGTCTCCTGACCAATCAGAATTGATTCCTAATCTGAATGTAGCTGTAGCGGATGAATATGATATTATCGTAGGTTTGGGTTATACAACAGCCGAAGCTTTAAATGAAGTCGCACCACAAAATCCTGATCAAAACTATGCCTTGATTGACGGTGAAGTAGACTTAGATAACGCTGTTTCCATTGCCTTTAAGGACCAGGAATCTGCCTTTTTAGCAGGTGTTGCAGCTGCTTTAAATACTGAAACCGACCGGGTAGGTTTTATTGGCGGTACCAGAATACCTGTAATTGATCGTTTTGAAACAGGTTTTAAAGCGGGTGTTGCTTATATTGATGAAAATATTGCAGTTGAAAGTCAATATACAGAATCATTTAGCGATGCTTCTAAAGGGCAGCAAATTGCGAATGCCATGTTTACCAATAATGTAGATGTGATTTATACAGCTTCTGGTGGTTCTGGTAATGGGGTATTTACTGAAACACGTAACCGATTAGAAGCTGATCCCAATAAGCAATTATGGCTTATTGGTGTAGACCGCGACCAAAGTGAAGAAGGGGAATGGTCAGGTGGTAACTTTACGCTAGCTTCAACCCTTAAAGATACTGGGGCTGCGATTATTGCCTTGGCTGAAGAAACAAGAGACAATGGTTTTCCTGCTGGCGAAAGTTTAGCTTACGGCTTGGAAAATAACGGGGTGTCACTAACGCAAGGTAACTTATCCGATGAAGATTGGGCACAAATTGAGGAAGTTAAGTCAGCAATTATCGCGGGTGAAATTGCTGTACCAGAATACACTTACTCTGAAAGCTAAGAGTTTTCTCAACAAAAAAACCAAGAACTGCGATTGAATATCTTAGTTCTTGGTTTTATTCATATTGACCTTATTTTACCCAAACATGTCCGTTTTGTCGTAATAATTCATCGGCTTCTTTAGGACCACGAGTCTTACCAACATAAGTAGGTAAACTTGTACTGCCATCTTTTTGCCAGTTTTCAATGATTGAATCTACGATACGCCATTGTTCGGCCAATTCTTCCCAAGTTGAGAAGTTTGTTTGGTCACCGATTAAGGCATCATAAATTAATTTTTCATAGGCATCTGGTACGTAAGCGGCGTTTAACTCATCTACATTTGAGTGAATCGTCACCATAGTAGGCAGTAATTCTTCACCAGGTAGCTTTTGATTTAAATTGAAGGCTAACCCAGTTTCTGGTTGGATATTAAAAGTGATACGACTTTGGTTTGGATTGCAACCTCTGTCAATGTCTGTTTTATCAACATCATCTTTTAATACAATCTCAACAGTTGTCCGTTTATCATCTAAGGCTTTACCAGTTTTAAAGTAGAAGGGTACCTGGCCCCAACGATCGTTATTTACTTGGAAATAACCAGCCAAATAAGTTTCCGTTACAGAATCTTCAGCTACTTCATTTTCTGCTAGATAGTTGATAAATTCACCATCTTCACTAGCTAGATATTGGGCGCGCACCATTTGCTTAGCAGTTTGATCCTCTGTGAAAGAGTTAATTTCTTTCAAAAAGGCTAATTTACTTGTATGAACATCATCTTGGCTTGGTGATGCAGGCAGTTCCATCCCTAATAAAGTAGCGACTTGAAGAATATGGTTTTGTAACATATCACGAATAGCACCAGACTTGTCGTAGTAACCACCACGGCTACCAATAGGCATATCTTCTGCTAGCGTAATTTGGATATTAGACACAAACTCTTGGTTCAATAAAGATTCAATTACAGGATTAAAGAAACGGGTAGCTAAAATATTTTGTACCATTTCTTTACCTAAATAGTGGTCAATTCGATAGATATCTTTTTCATCGAAAGAAATCGCTAAAGCATCGTTTAATTCTTTTGCGGAAGAAAGATCTGTCCCGAACGGTTTTTCTAAGATAACGCGGTGTGTACCACCGTCAGTGACAATTCCAGCATCCTTCAAACCTTGTGTAATATCAGGGAATAGGGCTGGTGAAGTTGATAGGTAATATAAATTTTTCTCGCCGGTACTAAATTCATTTCTTAATTTAGACATTTCAGCTTTTAAATTCTCATAATCGCCAGCTTTTGTAGCATCATGAGAAGTATAGAAGAAATGTTTAATAAAGTTATTGACTGTTTCTTCATCTGCTTCTTGGTCAGCAATTGATTCTAGGACGATATCACGAAAATAATCATCAGTCCATTCTCGTCTAGAGTTTCCTAGTAAGGCGAAGTTTTCAGAGAGTAATTGGCGCTGATATAAGCGGAATAAAGATGGGTATAGTTTACGGCGTGCTAAATCTCCAGCAGCGCCAAACATAACGATAAGCCCACCAACTTGTTTATTAGTCATTATGCTACATCCTTTCATAGTTCATTATCAATTATATACGAACTTTCATCAATTAGACAAGATTTAGTACTGAGTATTCTTAGTATTTTTTAATACATCTATTATTTTAGATTTAACTCGTATAATGATACAATAGTACGGATGAGCAAAAAGAACCGTACTTGCCTAAGTTGGCAAGCAGAGAAAGGTGGGAGATCATGTCTTTTACACAATTTAATTTCAAACCATTTATCCAAGACGCGCTTGCAGATTTAAATTTCCACGATCCATCTCCAATTCAAAAAGCAGTTATACCAGTGATCCAATCTGGTCGAGATGTTATTGCCCAAAGTCAAACAGGATCAGGAAAAACACACGCATTCTTATTACCTTTACTCAATAAGATTACTGCTGAAAATCATACCCAATTGGTTATTACAGCGCCTAGTCGTGAATTAGCAGAGCAATTATACCAAGCAGGCCGCCAAATTTTATCCTTTTCGGATGAAGATTTACGTATTGAGCGTGCTTTTGGTGGGACTGATACGATCAAACAAGCTAATCGCTTAGAAAATACGGTACCACAAGTCGTTGTGGCGACGCCAGGACGTCTGTTAGACCTTGTAAATCATCAATTGATTTCTGTCCACCAAGTGACGGATTTTGTCGTTGATGAAGCGGATATGACGCTTGATTTAGGTTTCTTAAATGAAGTCGATCAAATCGCAGGTCGTATGCCGAAATCATTGAATATGTATGTCTTCTCAGCAACTATTCCAGACAAGTTGAAACCATTCTTGAGAAAATACTTAACCAATCCTGAATGGGTGACGATTGAAGCACGCCATAAAATTTCGGATACGATTGACAACTACTTGGTACCTGTTAAAGGTCGTGACCGTAAAGCTTTGCTATTTGATGCGTTAACAATTGGTCAACCGTATTTAGCATTAATCTTTGCGAATACAAAAGAAACAGTACAAGAATTGTATAAGTATTTGAAGGCACAAGGTTTAAATGTTGGCCAAATTCATGGTGATTTACCATCACGTGAACGTCGTCGCATAATGAAACAAGTGCAAAATTTAGACTTCCAATATGTCGTTGCAACTGATTTAGCTGCTCGTGGAATTGATATTGATGGTGTATCTCATGTCATCAATTATGAAGTGCCTAATGAATTAGAATTCTTTATTCACCGTGTTGGGCGTACTGGTCGTCAAGGCAAACCAGGTACTGCAATTACTTTTTATGTACCAGATGAATTAAAAGATATCGAATGGTTAGAAAATAAAGGCATTGTCTTTGAAAATAAAGATATGAAAGACCATCAATTGGTTGATGGCAAGGACCATGATGCCCGGGCTGCACGTCAAAAAGCACCTGAAGTTGATCATACTGTAGTGGGTATGATTGAACGTAATAAGCGTCGTAAAGTAAAACCAGGTTATAAGAAAAAATTGAGTCGTCAAATTTCTAAACATCATAAAGAAAAACGCATGGCCGACCAACGCAAAAAACGTCGTGACCAACGTCGCAAAAATAAAGAAGACAACCAAGTGGATTTTTAGATTTACACGAATTTAAAGCATAAAAATGAAGGTGAGACAAAAGTCGTTTAGCATTGACGTACTGAACCAAAAGGCGAACAATAATGAAATATTATTGGAGACATTTGGGAAGTATCGGACAATGCTGACTTTTGGAATCCAATGATAAACGTTCTTATATAGCAAAGAGAGGCTGGGACATTTTTGTCCCAGCCTCATTTTCTTTTCACATTGTTATTTTTGCATTTTGATCACTTGAACTTTTTTTAATAATCGCCACAAGCGAATGACTGCAAAAACATACATTATTTCTAATTGATAAACCACATAAAAGCCAAACAAGTTAAAAATAGTGATGACCATTAACGGCATCGTGAGTGAAGCAAGTGCTAAAAATAACCGCATTTTAAAAGTTAATCTTAAACGAGTTGAATCACGTAACATCCCAATCACTAACGCAATCATTAAACTTGCTAGGCCTAAATTTAAGAAACTAGTCAAAGTAACAATGATAAATATAATAGGGTAGTGAACCCAAGTGAGGGTAGTCATGGATTGAATAATCCCTTTCACGCCGTCACTATTTGCGCTATCTCCCAATTGTGCATAGGTAAGCGTAATCGGCTGCCCCATGAAGGATATCGTTAAATTGTCTGCATTATTCTCTACTATAACCAAATTATTTTGATTTGATGCTAAGTCTTGGTTTGCAATTTCATCTTTAGGATCAAAGGCATATGTGATAAGGTCTGTTTCAAAAATAAAAGCACTTTGGTTTTCGCTTGCTACAATTTTTCCATCTTTAACTTGATATGCTGGCATTTGGTTCACAATAGATGTGGTATTTGTTTCAAGTAAATCAAATATTTTCAAAGTATCCATAAAGTTTGGGATGGCCGATATACCCGCAATAAATAAGGCATACACCAACATCTTCTTGAAACTATAAGAAATGACACGGATAATTTTTGGATAATTTAACAAGGCATCATATAAGATGACAAGGATATTGCTTTCTTTCATATATTCGCTCTTTTCTATTCGCATATTCTCCCACTTTGCTGGTGGATTAGGAGAATGCGTGAACATTCTCGCGTTAACATTCATTATAACAAAGTTTGCGCAAAAATAATGAGTATATGATTGGAAATAACAAAACTTTTCTTAAAAATAAGTGAGCGTTTGAAGTCAATTCCTTTGAATTTTATAGTGCGACTTGATATAGTAAAAATATCACGAAAATAAAGATAAGTTTTATAGGAGGAATTTTAAATGGCTTTTGAATTACCAGAATTACCATACGCTTACGATGCATTAGAACCATATTTCGATGAGGAAACAATGCACTTACATCATGACAAACACCATAACACTTATGTCACAAACGCAAACGCAGCATTAGAAGGTACAGATTTAGCTGACAAATCTGCAGAAGAAATCTTATCTAACTTTGATGCTGTTCCAGAAGACAAGAAAACAGCTGTTCGTAACAATGTTGGTGGACACGCTAACCATACTTTATTCTGGGAACAATTTTCAGCAAATGCTGGGGGTGAACCTACAGGTGCTTTGAAAGAAGCAATTGATGCGAAATTTGGTTCATTTAAAGACTTCCAAGAAGCATTTAAGACTGCAGCAACAGGTCGTTTTGGATCTGGTTGGGCTTGGTTAGTTATAGATAACGGCGAAGTAGCCATCACTTCTACACCAAACCAAGATTCTCCATTAATGGATGGTCAAACACCATTATTAGGTATTGATGTTTGGGAACATGCTTACTACTTGAAATATAAAAATGTTCGTCCAGACTATATTGCAGCATTCTGGAATATTGTAAACTGGGATGTAGTTGCAAAACGTTTCGACGCTGCAAAATAATCTAATAACCAATCAATTGGTAATGAAAAGGTTAGCTTAGGCTAGCCTTTTTTTAGATTGCAAGATCTGGAATAGTGAAAAAAGCGCCTGCTAACATTTGCTAGCAGGCGCTTTTGATACTAACTATTTTTATTTTTCTTTTTCTCGAAGGCGTAAATTCCTACTAATACTAGGCCAGTTGTAATAGTGATCATAAGACCTAATGTCAAACCTTGTGGAATGTAATAGAAGGATACTTCATATTCTCCAGCTTCCGGGAATTGAATACCCATAAAGCTGCCATTTAACAATGGGGTAGTCTCAACGGATTGACCGTTTACTTTAGCATGCCACCCTTTTGCATAGGGAATTGTAACCAATAAATACTCACTTGGGTCATCTACGGTTACAGTACCTGAGAAAGCGGCATTTGAAAAGTCAGTCAATACTAATTGATTTTCTTTTAGATCGTCAGCCATCGTCTGCACTTTTTCTTGGTCTAACGTATAGAGGTTTACATCTGCTAGGGTAGTCTCCTTATCAAGCAATTGGATGGTAAAGACTTTTTCGGCACCTTGCTCATTATTAGCGATATTAAACAACTGAATAGATTGATAGGATGCATCATAGTCCAAAGGCTCGCCATTTAAATAATATTTGACTTCTTCATCATTTAGGAATGAAGGGACAGTGATATAGTAGGCTTGATCCGTTTTGAAATTTATATGGATATCGATAAATGCATCTTCTCCAGTATCATCTCTCTTATAGGTCGTATTGACGACAGAAGTGTCTTGTGAGTCTATATGGAATAGGTCGACACTGGCAAAATTAGCAATTTCAAATTGTGATAAGTTAACACCGTTAGTTGTACCATTTCCAGTTAAGACATTTAATAGTTCATCTTGTAGGTAAACTGGATTGACATCCTCTATAGCGACAGATTGAATATCTTGGTTGACCATATAAGCAAGTGATAAAGCATGTGGGTTTTTATGAATGATTAATTGGTCAGTTACCTCAGTTACAGGGTATGTACTCAAATCTGCCCGAGTCGACATTACGCGGTCTTTTAGACTGCCCTGACTGTCTTCAAATGGCGTAACATCAAAATAATATTGAACACCAAATAAAGCATCGGTGAGTAGACTACCTGTTGTATAGTTGGTGAAACCATCACTCATTGGTTGCCCTAATTGTTTGAATAATTGCGTCGTATTTCGTTCCATCGTCGAGTTAAAGTGATTTAAATCATAGTAACCCAGCTGCATAGCATCGTTTTTGGTTCGTTGGAAGGTTTTAGTCATCCGGTAAAATTCATTTTCACCAGGTGCGTATTCTGCAATTTCTGGTTTGATTTCAGCAATATAATCAGCAAAATCATCTTGCTTTAGGTAAGAAATAGAAGAAACTGTAATGACAGAATTGGCGAAAACCTCGCTTATAGTAATCATGAGTAATAAGATGTAAATTAAGCGGTCGAAGTCGGTAGCCATCATTAATAAGGCAGTAACACCAACAAATAAAACAAATGACACAATAACAGTTGTCACAGAAAGATAATCAAATTCTTCAATGTTATATAGTAGGTAGCCACAAGCAAGTGCACATGGTATCAACATCCAAATGGCGCTTTTCAAAGATAAAATTGGTTTTTGTCGATAAAGCTGATAGCCTATAAATAATAAAAAGAATGAAAAGACGAATGAAAACCGATAAGGATACCAAATGGGGTATTGTAGGCCATGCCAAATCAAGTTGAGACCTGAAATGTTCATCGATAACAATAATACTGCTACCAAACTACCAGCTGCTAGACGTTCTTGCCAGGGGACTTTTTTATTAAAGAAATACAGAATAGCCATGATTAAGGCTAAGCTACCAATAAAAATATTTGGTAAACCTTCCGGCATTTGCTCAAAATTGAAAGGCCCAAGGATGAATTTTGATACGATATCATATAAAGGATAATCAGTTGTGAGTTCAAGTTCAGGTGAAGACTGTTGCCCTTTACTTGTGGATAAGGCAAAGATGGTTGGCATTAGAATAAAAGCAGCTAACCCCCCACCAGCTATTGACCAACCGGCAAACTTACCGAAAGTTTTCATTAAGTATGTCTTTAGATTGGTAAAATAGTTCGTCTGATAATAACCACTAGGCGATAAGGGCTGATTTAAAATTGTCATCTGATCTGGGTCGTGCAATTCTTGTCGCCCGTTTGCGACTGCTCGGTAGAAGAAAAAGAGCACTAAGAACAAACAGATCATGTAGCCAATATAGTAATTTGAAATTAGCGTAAGTGCTAACCAGGCTACATAAGTCCAGCCAGATTGACCGCGCATGATCTTTTCCAATCCCCATATTAGGAAGGGGAGGAAGATGACGCCATCTAGCCACATGACATTTAATTGGTTGACAGATAAGTAGCCGATAAAAGCATAAGCAAAGGAAAATGTTAGTGATTGCCAAGTTACTTCATTATAAAATCGACCCAGCATAAATTGAAAGGCAGATGCTGCAGTTGCTAGTTTCAGTAAAACAATTAAAGCGACGGCAAAGGTTAACCAAGATTGCGGGAATAATAGCAGAAGAATAAGGTAAGGAGACATGAGATAATAAGACCATGTCCCAACCATTTCGCCACCAGTGGCTTTTTGGAATGAATAAAAGATTTGATCCCAGTTACCTTGGAAAATACTTCGGTAATACTGGTAGAAATCGATATATTGCTGGCCTAGATCGACGGTCATGATTGTACCGTTACCGAATGGGAAAATTTTTAGACCAAAAATAAAGAAGAGTCCCATCAGGATAAAGACTGTTAGAAACAAGCCGATCATTGCTGCTTTGAGTGGGTGTTTCTGACTGGTGTGTTTAATTGATTGAATATATTGTGCCATGACACGAACTCCTTTTTGCGAATTGCTTTTAGCATATCATATTTGGCGAGTTGCATACCTTATTTAAAGATTATTTTACAAAAATAGAAACTTCTTTGACTTTTGGGCGGATATAGGGATTCTTAATAATTTACACGAGTCTTATGACTATTTTTTGTGTATAATTAAGAATGATTATGCTCATCAAAGTATATTTTGTTTTTGATAGCATATAAGAGTTTTATTTGAAAGTAGGTGACAAGTTGGATCAAGGTGATCAAAATAAACAATCAAAGCAAGCTCATGAGGGATCTGATGATCAAGATCAACTAAAAAGACGTGCACCCATATGGGGTACCTTTTTAAACCGTTTGAATGTAATGATGATAGGTATTTTTGTTCTTTTCAGTATACTTATTTTACGATTATCTTACTTACAACTCGTTAAAGGAGATATGTTTTCTGATTTGGTGAACGCAACAGAAACGAGGATAGTGAAGGAATCGGTACCTCGAGGTCTCATTATTGATGCTAAAGGGGAGTTGATGGTGTCTAATGAAGCACTGCCAGCGATTTCTTATACACGGGGGCAAGATACGTCAGGAGAAGACATTGCTAAGACGGCACAAAACCTAGCGAAATATATCACTGTTGATTTTGAAGATGTTTCAGAACGCGACTTAAAAGATTATTTTGTAGCGGCCAACACAGAGGTCATTAATGAACGCTTAACTGATGAGGAAGAATCTGCTGCAGATGACGAAATCTATGACATCCAAGTGAGTAAGGTTTCTGATGATGACTTGAATAATATGAGTGATGAAGATAAAGAAGCGGCAGCTATTTTCGCTAAAATGAATGCAGCATCGTCACTTTCAACTGTCATGATTAAAAATGATGGGGTAACTACTGAAGAAACAGCCATTGTAGCAGAACATTCAACAGAACTACCTGGTGTTAATGTAACTACCGACTGGAAACGTACATATCCGCAAGACTCATTGCTACGCTCATTACTTGGAAGTGTGTCTTCAACTGAAGAAGGAATTCCTAGTGATCAAAGGGACTACTACCTTGCTAAGGGCTATGCCTTAAATGACAGGGTTGGAGAATCATATATTGAAGAAGAATATGAAGAGGCCCTACGCGGTTCGAAAACAACCTATGAAACTGAAGTCAGTCAAGAAGGTGAAATTATAAATTCTGAACAGACTTATGCGGGCGAAATGGGGAATACGGTTCAGTTGACCATTGATTCTGAGTATCAAGCTGAGTTAGAAGCTTATGCAACACAATATTTAAAATCGGCCACGACAGAAGCCAACAATTCTATCTATATTGTTGTTTCAGATCCCAATACCGGTGCTATTATAGCCTTAGTTGGTAAGAAGAAAGACGATAATGGTGAAATTGTTGATGATGCTTTAGGAACGATTTCGAACGTATTTCCATCTGGTTCTGTTGTAAAACCGGCAACTATAGCGGCAGGTTATGGTGAAGGACTCTTGGAAGTTGGTTCTGACAATGAAATCACTGATGAGCCGATGTATTTCTCTGGTACACCTGTTAAAGCTTCATGGTGGTTTACATCTGGAAATGATTCCGCACCAAGGGTATTAACTGATAAACAAGCCTTAGCGCAATCATCTAACGTTTACATGATTAAATTGGCAATGGCCATGGGTGGTGTAAACTATTACGAACCATATATGGACCTATCTGGACTAGATACTGATGCTGTCTACAATACATTACGTAGCTACTATGCTGAATTTGGTTTAGGCGTATCGACAGGTATTGACTTGGAAAATGAGGCAACTGGTTTAATCGGAGAAGATACTGGTGACCCAGGTAACTCACTTGACTTAGCTTTTGGTCAGTTTGATACTTATGCACCAATTCAATTGAATCAGTATATCTCAACTATCGCTAATGGCGGTACTCGCTATGCCTTACATGTGGTAGATAAAATTATTGCACCAACGGAAGATGAAAAAACTGCGGCTGATGGGGCAACAGTTTATGAATATGAACCAAAAGTATTAAATGAATTATCTATTTCAGACGATATGCTTAAAGAAGTGCAAGAAGGTATTTGGTCTGTCGTCCATACTTCGACTGGCATAGGAAATGCTATTTTTGCGAATTTCCCAATTGAGGTAGCAGGTAAGTCTGGTACAGCCACTGTTTCTGATACACTAGAAAACTCTACTTGGGCAGGTTGGGCACCGTATGACGATCCGGAAATTGCAGTGTCTATTGTGATCCCGGGAACGACACCAAATGTGTCTGTATCTGCGCAAGCAGCGGCACCAAATGTGTTAGGTTTATATTATAATATTGGAGAATATCAAAATAAAATCGCTGACCAGTTAGCTGAGAATGCGGAAGCATCAGCAGAAGAAGCCGAAGCTTTAGAAGAGTAGAAAGTGTGCTTGGTATAAGTTGCTAGCAATAGCGACTTGTACTTAGACCTATGAATACTTGGCATCATTTTATGACGGCTAAAAAAATTGGCATATAAGTTTAGGTTATGGTATAATACTCGAGTATGGTTACTGTATATCAGTTAATAATTTTATTGTATTGGAGGGGTATCACATGCGTGTGAACATTATTTTAGAAAACACTGAATTAAAAGGTGAACGTGTTTACTTAACAGAAAAAAACCGTCGCAACAATCCAGACCGTTTAGAATTAAAAAAATATAGTCCAAAATTACGTAAAGTTTGTGTCTTCAAAGAGGTAAAATAAGCTGATGCATTTTAGCTAACTGACTCGGTAACAACACAAAATAATAAATACGTATTTACTATTGGGGGACCTGTATGAACGCCTAGGTGTTCATACAGGTCCTTTTTTGTAGCAAATAATATAAATCATGTATAAGCTTTTCTTTTATCTGATGGGCATTTTGTGATTATATAGAAAATTAGGGTATAATATATAAAAATACGCAAGTTGATTAAAGAGAGGTTATTTATGTCTACTAGAAAACCGTATGTTACATATACTTTATTAGGAATTCAAATCATTTTATTTATGCTGATGACATTTATGGGTGGATCTGAAAGTTCTACCACTTTACTATTGTTCGGTGCGAAGTTTAATCCATTAATCGCAGCAGGTCAATATTGGCGCTTGATTACACCTATCTTCTTACATATCGGTGTCGTCCATTTATTAATCAATTCAGTTACCTTGTATTATTTAGGCAGTATGACGGAGAATATCCTTGGACATTGGCGCTATCTAGTGATCTATTTAAGTGCTGGGTTGATGGGAAATTTATTTTCTTACCAATTTTCACAAAATATTTCAGCGGGTGCATCGACTGCCTTGTTCGGTTTATTTGCTGTTTTTCTAGCGCTCAGAAACCTCTTTCCAAGAAACTATTATATTCAAAATATTGGCTCTCAGTATTTAATGCTAGTTGTCATGAACTTGGTATTTGGTTTTCTAGGATCTGGTATTGATATATGGGGGCATATCGGTGGTTTAGTTGGTGGTTTCTTAATGACGATGGCTTTAGTTCAAGGGGACGGGCAAGATAAACGTTGGATGCAACGAATTGGTTCAGCTGTGAGTTATATTGTTATTGCTATTTTTATTTTAGTTAATCATGGCACGTTCAATACTTTATTTGGTGGGTAGGAGAGCTATGTGGATAGAAGATACAAAAGAACTATTAGATAAGTCAATCATTCGTGACCGGATATTTAAATATTGGCGCGAGTTAACGGATGCTGAACGAATTGGCTTACAAGCGGATATATATGCCCAATTATTTACTAATGAAACCTTTATTCAAGCAAGAACTATTGCGACAACCATTGCCCATACTGGTGAGATTGATACCAAACCTATTATTGATTACGCCTTAACTATTGGAAAAGACATATATGTACCTAAAACTTATCCTAAACGCCAAATGGCATTTGCTAAATATCAGGGGATGGATGTTTTGGAAAAGACTAAATTTGGTATCTATGAACCCACAGCAGATGCTGAATTTATCGATAAAGCGACAATTGATTTAATGATAGTGCCAGGTTTATTTTTTAGACCAGATGGTTATCGTGTAGGCCATGGTGGTGGGTTTTATGATATTTTCTTAGCGGATTATCCAGGAAACAAGATCAGCTTAGCGTTTCCAGGTATGGTATCTGACCGTGTGACCTTTGAAATTGATGATTTTGATATTCCAGTTGACGAAATTATTGTTGGCTATATATAAAAATAATGCAACCGGTATCATTTTTTTATGTAAAAGCCTAATCATTTGAGTTAAAGTCTGATAAAATAGAGTTATATAACTAAGAGATAAGAGGGAGCTATAATAATGAGTAAGAAAATATTCGGTATCGACCTTGGTGGTACGTCCATTAAATTATCAGTTGTTTCAATAGAAGGCGAAATTATTGATAAATGGTCAGTGCCCACAGATATTAAAGAAGATGGCCAACACATTATTCCAGATTTGATTCGTGCAATTGAAGATAAAATGGCAGAGAACAGTTGGACTAACGAAGATATTTTAGGAATTGGTATGGGGTCTCCAGGTTTTGTAGATCGAGAAAAAGGTACGGTTTCTGGTGCCTATAACTTGGCTTGGGTTGAAGAACAACCAGTTGCAGAGCAGATTCGCAACCATTTCAATGCAGATTGGCCAATTTTGATTGAAAATGATGCCAATGTTGCTGCCTTAGGTGAGCAATGGAAGGGTGCTGGTGACCACGCAGATAACGTTGTTTTAGTCACTTTAGGTACCGGTGTTGGTGGTGGTGTAATTGTCAACGACCAGCTAGTTGTTGGGCAAGGTGCCGCTGGAGAAATTGGGCATATGTATGCTAAAGAGGATGGTCGTAAATGTACTTGTGGTCAACATGGCTGTCTAGAGACTGTAGCATCAGCTTCAGGTATCGTATGGACTGCTGGTGAGTTAGCTTATACAATGGATGATACAGGCTCAGCCATTCAAGGTAGAATCTTTAATGGTGAACCTGTTACGTCTGAAGACTTGTTTAAAGCTGCTCAGGCTGGGGACCGTTTTGCAGAAGCTGTGGTTGATGAAACTATGAGACATTTAGGACGTGCATTAGGGCAAGTTGCTGCTGTAACAAATCCACAATATATCTTAATTGGTGGTGGGGTTGCGAACGCAGGACAATACCTATTAGATAAGGTAACAGACCACTTCCACAAGTCTGTATACCCTGGTGTTGGACGCACGACTAGTATTCGTCTAGCCACATTAGGTAATGATGCTGGTGTTTACGGTGCAGCATCACTTGTAATGAAAAATGTTTAATTCATGTAGTTAGAAGGGAAAAACGACACTTATGATCAACTTTGGTACTGTTTTTTGGATTATTTTAATTGTCATATTATTGGTTTGGGGAGGTTTCTGGTTATATAGCTTCTTACTGCGTCGCAATAATGCTACAATGATTTCTCAAGAAGATTTCCAACAAACCATGAAATCAGCACAAATTATTGATATTCGAGAAGCAAACGAATTTAATTCTGCACATGTTTTTGGTGCACGTAATGTACCTTATTCTACTTTACAACAAGGGGTACCGGGCTTTAGTAAATCACGTCCAATTTATTTATATGCAGATGTACATAATTTAACTGGTCGTGCGGCGAAAAAATTAAAAGGTGCAGGTTATGATAAAATCTATATTTTAAAAGGCGGCCTGAGCGAATGGGAAGGCAAAACAAAACGTCAAGATTAATACTGTTTGAAAAGTCAGGTGCCAAAGAGCCTGGCTTTTTTGTGGCTCCTTGTTAAAGCGGACAATGCTGACTTTTGGAACCCAATTATAAACGTTCTTATATGGTAAAGAGCGGCTGAGATATTTTTGTCCCAGCTTCCTTTTTATTTTCATTCATTTCCATTATTCATTGTGCCGAATGTTTACCTTCTGTATCCAAGCAGCCCTTAGGCTGATTGGATAGTAGGGGATTCATTTAAATAGCATTTGTTTGTCATAATCTCCTTGTGTGATACGGCACTATTCTTCCAGTTTATGAGCGAGTTGATGCTTTAGCATATACTCGCTCAAATGCGTTAGAAGTTACCTGCTTGAGTGCCAAAGCTCGCACCCTGTGTAGTCGGGTTCGCTTTGGCAGTCCGGTCTCCA
>NZ_KV786961.1:0-57036 GCF_001806975.1 Aerococcus sp. HMSC10H05 | reverse complement strand
TTCTCATCAGTCCGATTTGACGAAGAGCCAAATAAAAAGAGGCTGAGAAAAAATATCTCAGCCTCTTTTGCTATATAATAACGTTTATAATCAGATTTTAAAAGTTAGCATTGTCCGATATTTCTTAAAATGCACCAATAACATTTCATTATTGTTCGGCTTTTGGCCAAGTACGTCAATTCCCAGCTACTTTTATCTCAACTTCCAACACAATGTTTATTTAAATTTAGTAGGCTCAGTTAGCGAACACCACCGCCACCACCGCCACCGAATGAACCACCGCCGCCACCAAAGCTGGTACCACCACCGCCACCAGAAGATGACGAGGCTGTTGCAGCGCTATGTCCATCAGAATATGAACGATTTAACATTGAGCCATAGTAAGCATAGTAGAAGAATGGTGCATCCGAGTATGTTGATATTTCTGCATATTCAGGATAGATCTTGCGAAACTCTTCTTCTACTTCATCTGCAATACCAAATGCACCGGCATAAATCATCAATTCATCCCAAAGTGCTACCTCGTTAGTTTGGCGTTCATTTAGTAAAGAGAAATCTAATAAATAGTTTTTAAATTTTACAACATTGTCTCGTAATTCAAAACCTTTTTCAGTATAAGCTACTTTCGCTACTTCATGGGCAATATCTAAATCAGTCTTTTCACGACGGGGCTTAGCTGTTAAGCCCGTAAGCGTATAGCCGTTGTCTTCTAGATAATCTGAAGAGTAGGTATCCAGGGCTGACTGATAAGCTTCAATTTTTTTATAGTTTTTTTCGATATATTTAGAAAAGGCTTTTTGTTCTACACGTCCGTCCTTTTGCGCGACCTTTTGCATTAATTTAAATAATCGTGCAACAGGACCAGTTGGTGCTTGCTCAGACTGAATATATATAACAGCTTGATCTTTAGACCGTAAGAAACCAGTAATTTCTTCTTCACGGACGGTAATATAGCCATTTTTAACCAGATATAAAATACCAGCAGTCATATAATTTTGGCGTAATTCATTCTCATTATCAATTAACTGTTCTAAAACTTTATATAGTTGGAATATATCTTTACTAGGCGTCTGACGGTAATATTCACCTTGTGTACGTCTTTCCATAGTGGCCATCGTTGGATAATATTTTCGATATTTTCGTTGATTAGCCGCGTATTGACCAATACTCCAGACACCAGCACCAAGTCCCCATGCTGCTGCTAAAGCAGATATACCTAGGATTACTTTTGTATCTGTGCCCATAGAAGTATCCGCTTCATTCACTCCATCCATCTCTTGGATTTCTTCGTAAGTGGCATTAGGATCATAGTCCTCATAGTTATATGAAGAACCCTCAAAAGCCTGCTCTACAAATGAATCAAACGTTCTGTCTTCAATAATAAAGTCAGTTGGGTACATACCATCTGGAATACGTAATAGGATAGTAACGTAGTTATTAGCACCTAAAGACTCAGTAGAGGCTGTATGTACGACACCGTTACTTGTGATATCAATATTACCTTTGTACCCAAATCCCCAGATACGATTATCATCATAATTGAATGAAGCTATCTCTGAAGAAATTTCTACAGACACAGCATCTGGTGATGGGGATAGGTCTGAGTTAATGAACTGCCAGTAAACCATTTGATCCGTTGAAGTTTGCGTAACAAAATTTGAAATTTCATAAGATAACTCATAAGTATGATTCCCATATTCAGTAATACCCCAATTCAATTCATTGGTGTTTTGCCCATAGGTTCCTGCTTTTTGTTCGAAACTATCATCAATATCCCAAGATGATTGTTCTTCTAAAGGCTGACCATCCATTGAAACAGTAAAATTAGAAATATCCTGAATATCCTCAAGATTTAAACCTTTATAAATCTCTGTCCCTTCATCAGTATTCATATCCCAAGTTTCATGAATTAATGCTGAACCATCCGATTGTAAAGTCACCTCTACATCAATTGCATTAATTTCATTTGCTAATACTGATTGGGGCATTACCCAAAATAAAAACAACGCACCAAAGGCTAAGATAAATCCAATAGCTTTTTGATGTGTTTTTACCATTGTGGCATCTCCGCTTTTTCTGCTGAATTTTCAAAATATTCTTCTGCTGTAAATCCTGTAAATCCAGCAATAACAGAATTCGGGAAGGTTTTAATTAAACGATTGTATTTAGTAACTGTATCATTAAAGACCATACGTGATTGACGTACATTATTTTCATATGTATTGACTGAATTCATCGTTGATTGATAAACTTCTGATGCTTTTAGGTTAGGATATTGTTCCACAACAACATCAATTGAACGTAACGCACGATTGAAGGCTGCATCATCTTTTTCTACATCACTAACTGTTGAGTTTCGAGATACACTAGCACGTGCTGCTACAATTTCAGTTAATGTATCGTGTTCATGTGTTTGATATTGTTTTGTTGCTGAAATTAAATTCGTTAAGGCATCCCATCGAGATTCTACTTGTGCTGCAATTTGCGCCATGGCATTTGAAACCATTTCTTTAGAACGTACGAAGTTATTATAGGCACCAATCCCCCATATAACTAATAAAACAATTATCGCAATGACAACAATCCACACCATAATATCCAACTCCTTTTCTTTTGATGTTTTAATTATACTTTAAATGTCATTATCGATAAAGCAATATCATTCATTATTGTACAAAAAAGAGATTAAAAGTACTATAACAGCATTTACATCTCCTTTATACTTCAATTTATTTTTCGACCTCAAAGGTATTGGTTAAACGTCCAAGATGTTCGATCTCAACAGTAATTTCATCACCAGTCTTTAGCCAATTTTGCGCATTTTTTGGATATCCTAGTACAACACCAGATGGGGTGCCTGTTAGGATAATATCTCCGGCTTGTAACGTCATGTATTCAGAAATATACGAAACAATTTCAGCCACATTAAAAATCATTTGTTGGGTATTAGCCGATTGTACAAGTTCCCCATTACGAAACGTTTTAATATTAAGACGGTTAACGTCTACCTGATCTTTAGTAGTTAAATAGGGTCCAATGGGCGCTGAAAAATCATTGCTTTTACCTAGTAACCATTGACCGGATTTGAATTGTAAGTCACGAACAGATACATCATTAGCAACAGCGTAGCCAAAGACAGCATCTAATGCGGAATCTTTAGGCACATTCTTGGCTTTTTTCCCGATAATCACTGCTAATTCGCCTTCATAGTCAAATTGCACTCCTCGTGAATTTAAAGGAATCACTTGCTGATGACTAGCTAAAGCATTGTTAAATTTTGAAAATAGTACTGGCTCATCCGGGGTATCTGAAATACTCGATTCACTGACATGATCATGGTAGTTTAAACCTACACAAATAATCTTCTCTGGATTATTAACCACTGGTGCATAGGAAATAGTAGATTCATCCACGAAAGAAACCTCGTGTGCATGGTGTGTATAATAATCAAGGATTTGTTGAATATGGTCCTCATGTGACCCTTGAATAATTGCCTTCATTTGATTTGGGACAGGGATTCCTAGAGTCTCACTAGCTTCCGAAAGATCTATAATGCCAAATTCACTCTCAATACCCACATGAATATTATCTGAATTTGCTTTATAATATTGAAGAAATTTCATAGTTATCCTCCTATTATCTATCTACTTTGATTATACTTACCACTCTTAAAATACCACTTTTTACGGTAAAATGTATATCATATGCATCAAATCGCATGCCGTATACTTTATCAGTATCCACTTGAGTTCTCGGTCTTGGATCTTCGACTAAAACAGCAAGCAATTGTTCAACCAGATCAGTTGGTATCACAGACGAAACCTCATCTGCTATTTCTACCTTTAGCGGTTGCCAGGCCACCTCATCCATAAAACCAGATCTAGCGCCTTCATGAATATCTGTCTTAATATATGGTTTGATATCCAATATAGGCGTATTGTGGCGTAAATCGATACCTGATACCTCTAATGAGACCTTACCACTTTCATCTACATGGACTTTTTCTAGTTTCACAGAAGACAGCCCGATTGGATTAGGTCGATACGGTGACCTTGATGCAAAAACCCCCACTCTCTGGTTTCCACCCAACCGTGGTGGCCTAACTGTTGCCTTATGGGTACGTCCTTTTTGTTCAGAAAAATGCCAAACTAGCCATAAATAATCAAATGCTTCAATACCTTTAAAATAAGCTTCTTGGTTGAAAGGTGGATAAAAGTAAATTGTTCCCTTTACTTCAGGCACTACCATACTTTGTCTGGGAATACCAAATTTTTCAATAAAGGCATTTTCAATCCAACCGATTGGTTCAATTTTCATATAATTCCTCCCGTACACTAACCCACTAATTATTATACGATTATTTACTATTTTGCTTACATAAACTTGTTTAAATTTCTCCTAGAAACTATACTAAGTTAAAATGTAAACAAAACTAAAGGAGAAATTTATGGCCAACATAGATACAGTTAAAAAACGCTATACTCACACTCACTATTCTGAAATGCCCTATATCAATCCAAATCGCGATTTTGATACCTTTATAGATAAGTTAGCTGTCCAAAAGGAAAATCTTGTCCCAAAAAGAAATATGCAACGTACTGATGAAGGGTTGCTTCCTGGACATATTATTCTATTATGGCGACTTGACCTAGGTACCTTCTCAACTGAATCGGCTATCCCACGCTACTTTGAGTATAGCTATGGTATTAATGCACTAGCTGAATTAGATGTCCTTATTGAAGCTGGCCTAGCTTACCAAATGTCAGCCAAAGAAACACTATACTTGGTCAATGCGGGCACATTGAAGAGAATCCTAAAGAATGCCGGACTTTCCGGTTACTCATCAATGAAGAAAGATGCTTTAATTAAATTTGTCCAAAATGAAATTAGTGAAGATGATTTAGCACCACAAATGCCTATGATTGCTTATCAAACTACTGAACGTGGTCACAAACTAGTTGAAAAACACCATGATATTATTCAACGGCACGGCCCCAAAGGCTAATCCTATAGTAGATTAGACTGTGACAAACCACTCACAGCTTCTTTACTTGCAATAAATTATCCAAATATATATCTGTCTATAGGATAAAGCAATAAACACCTACTAGCATAGTGACTAATACTAGGACATTTCCAGTAGTTGTTTAAATATTTTTTCTGAAATAATTTTAATTTTTTCACCACGGTTAGCGTATTCTTCAGCTTTTTTAAATTTACTTGTCTTTTTTTGTTGATTTAAGTCAGATTGTGCAACGATTAAGTAATCTGTTTTTAAGGTAACCGATTTTCCTAATATTGCGCCTTTATTTAAAGCGCTTTGCATGGCTTCTTCACGCGACATATTCTCTAGGTCACCGAAAAAAATGATCGTTTTATTAAATAAGGGATGCATAGGATTAAAGTTAGATGTTTCTGCTTTTAAATCTTCAACTTTAATCTTCTTTGGATAAGATCGGCGATAAAAAGCATTTTTGAAATCTTGCTCACTTTGGTAAACTTTCTTAGCTTGATGAAAAAGCTGATTATAAACTGCCACTGTAATAAAGCAATCGTTCAAACCACGGTGAGCCCCTTGATAAGAGATACCATAAAATTTTGCCATTGTCCCCAACTTATGATTAGGTGTACCCGTCACTAATTTTCTTGCAATGGTCAACACGTCAAGATAGTCATTCCTTATAGGGGCATTATACAAACTAACTGCCGTATCATAAATAAAACTTAGGTCAAATTTTACGTTATAGCCTAAAATAATATCTTCCTCTAGAAAACCTAAAAATTCTGGCAATGCTTGAATAATTTTGGGCGCTGTCATGACCATATCATTCGTTATACCGGTTAAATTGGTAATAAAAGCTGAAATTGGCTGGTTTGGTTGAACAAGTGTTGAAAATGTCTGCGTTATTTGGTGGTCACGAATACGAATTGCTGATAATTCTATGATTTCATCATTATTCGGTTTTAATCCAGTTGTTTCAATATCAATCATCACGTAATCTTTTGGAAAACCAATGATTGATTTTCCCATATACGGTCTTTTTTGACTTGAATTTCTATTGTAGGTCATAGTGCCACTTCCTTATTAAACACTGCTATTCTTTTGATTACATTATATTATACGTTTATTTTATCCATTCGTTAATTGATAGAAAGGAAAATTTTCATGAAAATTTTTATTGACGGAGATGGTAGTCCTACCAAACAAGAAGCCATTCAAATAGCCAAACAATATCAATTACCTGTTATTTTGGTCACATCAATCGATCATTACTCCACAAAACCTACTGCAGGTCATGTTGAAACAATTTATGTTGATCGTGGTAAAGATGCTGCTGATTTTAAGATCATCTCCCTCATATCTTCTGGCGATATCTTAATCACACAAGATTATGGATTAGCATCTCTAGCGTTAACAAAAGCCATAGTTATTCACCATTCAGGAATGGTTTATAGCAAGATGAATATCGACCGATTACTCCAGCAACGCTACGAGAGTCAGCAACTGCGGAAAGCTAAAGTACGGACTAAGGGTCCTAAACCCTTTACTGATGAGGATAGAGTACATTTTAAACAAGTTTTAGAAAATATTATCCAAGAACAGATTTAATGTCTTATTCATACCAATCCTGTGCGATGACTTCAATGGGATAATGCTCTTCACAAAAATCTACAGCTTTATTTAACATCTTCTCCGCAAAACTGTAAGAATTAGAAACAATGCCTATCCCAAGTTTTGCTTGATTTATTAGATCATAATCACCTGTTTCAGCTACTGTTACACCATACTTAGCTGAGACTTTTTTCATCATGCTTTGTAAAATTCTCCGTTTATCCTTTAGTGAGTCGCTAGCAAACATAAATTTAATTTCCAAACCTAATAAAATCACGTCAATCACCTACCTTTTTAAATCATCTCATAAAATGATAGGGTGTCAACTGATTGAAATAAAATACTTTATACCTTATAGTGAAAGTATCTATCGATTGTATACTTTAAGTAAGAAAGGAAGATACGATGAAAATTGCTTTATTAGAACCATTGCGTGTGCCGGAATCACGAATTCACGAACTCGCACAACCGTTAATTGACGATGGGCATCAATTTACTTATTATCCTGAAAAAACGACAGACCCTAACGAACTATACGAGCGCTCTAAGGATGCAGATATTGTGATGATTGCTAACAATCCTTTTCCTGCTAAAGTAATTGAAAAACTAGAGAAAACAAAATTCATTAATGTGGCTTTTACTGGTTTTGACCATGTTGACAGTAAGGCATGCAAAGACAAAGGTATCGCCATTGCGAACGCATCAGGCTATGCAACAACTGCTGTTGCTGAATTAGCGCTAGGTTTAACCTTAGATTTATTCCGCGCAATTTCTACAGGAAATAACGATATCCGTAAGGTTGATTTCCAAGGTCCATTCCAAGGGCGTGAGATTAACGGAAAAACTGTTGGGATTGTAGGTACTGGCCACATTGGTTTAGAAACCGCAAAGTTATTTAAAGCTTTTGGTGCAAAAATTATCGGTTACAACCGTTCAGAGAAACAAGAAGCCAAAGACTTAGGTATTGAATTAGTCGATCTTGATGAATTATTAAGCCAATCAGATATTGTATCAGTCCACCTACCATTAAATGGTGAAACGAAACATTTATTAAACAAAGAAAAATTAAGCTTAATGAAAGAAAGTGCAGTAATCATAAATGTTGCCCGTGGCCCGATTATTGATAATGCAGCTTTAACAGACTTATTAAACAAAGGCAAAATAGCAGGTGCTGGTATTGATGTATTTGATGGTGAACCACCTTTACCTGCAGACTACCGATTGTTAACTGCTAAAAACGCTATTTTGACACCACATGTTGGGTTCTTATCAGACGAAGCAATGGCATTAAGAGCAGAAATTGCTTTTGAAAATACTAGAGCCTTTATCGAAGGTCATCCAAAAAATATTGTACAAGAAGCGTAAATGATTGCTAATCGATTTAGCAACATGCAAAAAATCCAGGAGAGACTGTAAAGTCTTCCTGGATTTTTCTTTATCCTAGCGTGTTGATTTTGAATTTACGTAACGTTTTTCAATGTAATTTGAAAGTTTTGTTAAAATCGTGATAATCACAATGTACATCAAACCAACAATTAACCACATACTACCTGATTGGTAAGTACGGGCGATAATGATACGACCTGTTTGTGTTAATTCTACAATACCAATTACAGATAGAATTGATGTATCTTTCAAGGTAATCACAAATTGATTAATAAATGATGGTACCATTACTTTCACAGCCTGTGGCAAAATGATATGACGCATTGTTTGACTATTCGTTAAACCTAGACTTCTAGCTGCTTCAGTTTGACCAGCATCAATAGCTTGAATGCCTCCACGAACAATTTCACCCATGTAAGCTGCAGCATTCAGTGATAATGTCAAGATCCCTGCTAAGTTACTTGAAACAGTTACGTTAAACATTTGTGGAATACCAAAGTAGATAAAGAATGACATCACGATTAGCGGTAAACCACGCATAATATCAATATAAACGGTCGCAATAGCTGAAAGTACCCCATTTCCACTGGTACGCATTAAACCTAGGAAAATACCTAAAATGGTTGCAATTACTAGTGATACAATCGCTAAGTATACTGTAGTCCCTAAACCAGATAACAAGGCAGGAAAATTATGACTTAATTGAGTGAAGAATCCATTAGCATTGCCAGCTGATCCGCCTTCTTCATCTCCTAGATAGTTGCTAATGATTTCATCATATTCACCAGACGCCTTAATAGCTGCTAATCCATCATTAAACATTTGTAGTAATTCTGGATTTTGACCTGCTAAAACAGCGAAACCGTATGAAACTGGCTCTAATTGGTCACCGATAATTTTTAGGTTTAATCCACCTGAATTAATAGCATAGGCCATCACAGGATAATCTTCTACTGCAGCCGCTGAGTTTCCGGTAACCACATCCTGGTACATATTAGAAGAATCATCAAAAGTTGTTACAGTAAAGCCATATTCATCTGCCATTGATTGTGCAATCGTTGCACCTTGTGTTCCGGTTTTAACAGCTACATTTTCTCCTTGTAAATCATCATATGATTCAATATCTGAGCCTTCTAGTACAGCGAATGTTGTGCCTGAATCAAAATATGGGTCTGAAAAATCAAAGGTTTGTTGCCGTTCCTCAGTAATTGACATCCCTGCGATAACCGCATCTGCTTGTTGAGACTCGACCGCTTGAACGGCAGCATCAAAACCAAGTGATTTTAATTCATAGTTAAAACCCTGGTTAGCAGCAATTGCATCTAGTAATTCTACATCGATACCAGTAAAATCACCATTTTCATCTACAAACTCAAATGGTGCAAAAGTTGTATCAGTTGCAATAATATAGGTATCTCCACTACCTGTCTCAGTTGCTTCAACTTTCTCAGTAGAGATAGCGCATAATAAGGTAAGTAAACTTACCATAAATACAGTGAATGATAGCTTTTTATGCTTCATCATAAACTCTTTCACTTCTTTCTTCATAAGTTTTTAATGCTTTCACACGATGGTTACAAGTATACATTGAAAATTTCAAAAAAGGAAAGAAAATATAACGTAAAATGTTAGGTTTTTTTACATACAAAATGAATGAAGGGTCATTTCATTACATTCTTTTTTTTCGCAAATTAAGCAATAATATGTAAAAATATATTTGAAGAGTATAAATAGAAAGACAGGTATAAATATGGCAAAAGTAAAAAAGACCAATGTCATCCGAAAACTAGACCAACAAAAAATTCCTTACACTGAGATGACCTTAGCTGAAGATTTTCAGCCCCAATCAAGTGAAGATATTGCCAACATTCTAGGCATAAATCCTGATCAACAATTTAAAACCCTAGTCACACATGGTAAGTCTAAAAATCATTATGTTTTTTTAGTACCAGTAAACCATGAATTGGACTTGAAATTAGCCGCTGCTGCTGTTAAAGAAAAAAATATTCACATGATTCCACAAAAAGACTTAGAGCCACTAACTGGTTACGTTCATGGTGGATGTTCTCCTATTGGCATGAAAAAGGCATTTCCAACTGTTATTGATGCTAGTGCCAAAAATTTTGATACGATCATTTTTTCAGCTGGCAAACGTGGCTTTTTAGTTGAAGTACCCGTAAACGAACTAGATAAAGTAATCGCATCATTAAATTTTGCTGATATTTTAGCGTAAAACTAGAAGGTTAGACTAAAGTCGTTTAGAATTGACGTACTGGACCAAAAGCCGAACAATAATGACATATTATTGGCGCATTTTGAGAAGTGTCGGAAAATGCTGACTTTTGAAACCCGATTATAAACGTTTTATATAGAAAAGAGAGACTGAGATATTTTAGTCCCAGCCTCTCGTTTTTTATTTTTTCACATCATTCTATCTAATATCCATATATACTGTATCTGATGGTATGACTCTCGCCCCAAAAGGAACAAGGGAAAGTAAAGCTAGTTTAAAATGTTGTTTGGCGAATGGTATACCGATTATTGTGAGGGTTAAAATTCCTGCTGTCACTAAGTGCATCAAGGCCAGCTCTAAGCCTCCAAAAATTATCCATAGAATATTTAATAAGAAACTACCAAAACCACTGGCTTCTCGAACGACATCTTTCCCAAATGGCATCAGTGATAATTTGGCCATTTTAAAACATTGTTTTCCTATTGGAATACCTACGATCGTTATACACCATAAACAGCCAACGATGAACCAAGAGAAAGCAGAAATAAGCCCCCCAAAGATCATCCAAATCATATTTCCTAAACAGCCCACTAGCATTCATCCTTTCATTTTCGTTTTCAGTAGTTTATGGTTATAATAATAGCATAAAAGAGTTTACTGGCCCTCAGACTAACGATGTAACTTGCAAGAACTAATAATTGTAAGCGCTATAGAGCCATCTAGTAAACAAATACCGTATGGAGGATTTTCATGACAGACATCAAATTAATTGCTATTGATATGGACCACACACTATTAAATGATAAAGGGCAAATCCCTGAAAACTTTACCGACCAAGTATTGGCACTAAAAGAACAAGGGATACAAGTCGCCATTGCATCTGGCCGTCCTTTATATACTTTAGTAGATATGTTCAGTCATATCGAAGACCATTTAATTTTTGTTTCCGATAATGGTGCAGCGATTACAAAGCAACAAGAGCAACTCTTCAATTCAATTATCCAGCAAGATGACTATCGCAAATTAATGGCCTTTACCCTAGAACAAGAAACAGCAGCGGGAATTCCTATTCTATGTGCCTTAGATGCAGCCTATATCCCAAAAGCACATGACCAATATGACGAAGTTTACCGTACTTTCTATACCAATATTTATTATTATGATGACTTTGCATCAGTAGATGCTGTAGTCAACAAATTTACAGTCTATACACCGAATAATGACGCAGTTGACCAATACTCAGCTATTTATGGTCCAGCACTTAATCAGCGGTTTTCTGCCACTGTTTCCGGTAAAGAATGGATTGATATCATGAATAAGCGTATCGATAAGGGTCAAGCCATGTATCAATTGAGCAATTTACTAAATATTTCTACCGATCAAATGATGGCCTTTGGTGACAATTACAATGATATTGAAATGTTGACAGCCGTTAAATATTCTTACGCTATGGAAAACGCTCATGACGATATTAAAGAACAAGCCAACTTTATTGCACCTTCAAATAATGACTTAGGTGTATCTAAGGTTATCCAAGATCTTTTAGATGGTAATTTATAAGCTAAATACCCCGAGGTTAATTGTATGATGATCATTTTCCTCGGGGATTTTTATTGTTTTTTTCTTATTCAACTAAGTGAAAAATGAATGCTTTTACGGTCAAAGCTAATTTTTTATAAAATTTTAGCACTTCTTTTGAATGTGGGGACTTCAAATAAAGAGCAATCTGAACCATTTTAGTCACAAAAAAGAACAATCTCCACTAAGCGAGTTATCCTCTCTATTCCAAGAGTTCCTAGCAAACTGGTGATTGCCCTTCTTCAAAAATTAATCAAACAAACCTAATTGTTCGCAGGCTTTGTAAATTCCATCGTTCCAAACTTCAGAAGTAATGATATCAGCCGTCTTCTTCACATTATCCGTCCCGTTACCCATGGCAACTGAAGTGCCGACTTTGGCTAACATTTCTAGATCATTATCCGCATCGCCAAATGCATAGGTTTGTGAGATATCTAGGTTCAACACATCTAGGACCTTATCGATTCCATTAGCTTTTGATACATCAAATGGATAAATATCTAAATGGCTTGGAGCGGTTTGCACCACTTTTAATTCAGTCAACCAGTCACTAACGATACGAATATTTTCCGTTGTCACAAGCATTTGTAAGACATGCTCTGGATATTCGGTATCAGGCACTATCTTAAATGGTTCACCATAATCTCTGGCATGCACAACGTTAGGTAATAAGTGTAAGCCCTTCTTGGTATCAAAAAATCCTGGAACATCACGAAAACGCATTTCATCAATAGTACGCTCAACTAATGCTTGGTCGATATAATTTTGATAGACAAGGTCATTTTCAATATGGACGGCTTGACCGTTTGAAGTGATAAATGAGTCAATATTTAACAAATCCCCTAAGTCCTGCATACGATTCTTCCATCGACCAGTTGCAATAATGGGCAGTACATTATTTGCTTTTAACTTTTCAATGGCTAAGTATGTTGAATCGGGCACTTGCTGTTCAATAGGTAAATGATACTTGCTCGAATCAAATAAGGTACCGTCGATATCAAAAAATGCCACTCGTTCAATCTTCATAGAAGAGCCTCCTGTATTATAAGTTAAATTTTACTTTAACATTCCTTAGCGCTTCAACGACTATAGCATGATCATCCTCTTGAGCAAGACCTGAAACAGTTACTGCTCCTTTTAACTCATGGTTCACAATAAGTAGAAAGCTCCCACCCGCAATACCGAAAGTTGGATCATCTAGCCAATTACTATAAGCGCTATGTTCCTGTCTATTATACCAAACATAGGGGATAGTATTCATTCACTACCTCGAAATGATCCCATTAAATATTAAAATATTTCTGCTTTCATTTGATCGATGATAGCTGCAACTTTGATGGTATCTGATACCGGCATCCGGTCACTCTCAAATTTGCCTGACTGTATATTTTCCTGGACATGGGTAATTTCACCATAAAAGTCATCGACCACATTGGCTTTTTCAATACTAGTTACATGATCTCCTATTCGTAAATCAAATTTGGTTGGGCGGTGGAAATCATAAATCACAATTTCCCCTTTCGTTCCTGTAATGACCGCTTTTGCTTCAGTTAATCGGTCAAATCCGGATTCAACAGTGGCTTCCTTCCCATCTACATCAAATACGGCATTCACATATATTTCTACTTGATCCTTATGGAGGAGATAATCCATTTCCTTCAAAACAAATTGACCTGGTAAAAAGTCTTCTAGTAAAGCAACATTATAAACACCCATATCTAATAGACAACCACCTTGTCCTGGTTGGAAGTGGTAAGATGCATTTACTGGGTCAAAAGCTCTACACAAAGAGGTTTTGATAGCTTTAATTTCACCAATCTCCCCAGCAGCAACTATGGTTTTAATTGTTTCGTACGCTGTTGTAAAACGACTTTTCATAGCTTCCATAAAGAAAACAGGTTTGTTAAGCAATGCTTTCTGAATATCTTCTGCTTCTAGTTGGTTCATTGTTGCGGGTTTCTCACAAAGAATAGCTTTATCAGCTTCGATAGCCTTTAAGATCCACTCAAAATGATATTTATGGGGTAGTGCAATATAAACAGCATCTACTTGATCATCATCTAGTAATTCTTGGTATGATCCATAAGCCTTTTCACATGGATGATTAATTTGAAAACTTTGTGCTTTCTCAATCGTTCTATTGGAAACTGCATACAGATTGCCATCTGCTACCTCTTTAAGACTATCTGCAAAACGGTTCGCAATATTTCCAGCACCGATAATACCCCAGTTAATCATCTAATGCTCCTTTCGAAATGCGTGTAAACTTCTTAGCAATTTGTTCGTTATATTCATGGTAGTTCGTCATATAAATCATGGCATACAAAACATTAAAAATATATTCAATCGCAATTTGCGAAGAGAATGTACCAATTTTTAAAGCATCTGACCGTTCTAAGTCAATGGTAGTTAACCAGTGATCAGTCATTCCTGATAAAACTTTGGCATCTAGGGAAGATATCAGTATTGTTGGTATTTTCTCTGCCTTTAATATACGAATAAATGCTCGATACTTTGCAGAATCTCCCCGGTAGGAAGTAAAAATAGCACAATCATTTACTGAAATATTGGAGGCCACCCACGCTTCATCAGCGTATTCTTCTGCTATTACAATAAATATTCCTAATTTAACCAGCTTATTTTGAAAAGAACGGGCAGAAATTTGCGTGTCTCCTTTAGCAAATATAAATATTCGCTGAGCTACCATCAAGGTGTCTACAGTGGCTTCAAAAGCTTTATGGTCAATATTGCTTTGCATGGCTTCAATTGTTTGTTTAGTTAAACTAGCCATTTTATCCGCAATATCTTGGGTAGTATCTTCAACTTCAAAAGGAAAGTTCGCATCAATCGGCTCATTCTTAAACCGATCTTGTTGAGCATATGCAATAAGGGCATTCCTAAAATCTCGGAATCCCTCATAGCCAATTTTTTGGGTGAAACGTACAATTGCTGAATGTGAAGTATACGTTTTTGTTGCTAAGTCAGTTAAATTAAACTGGCTACTGACTGAAGGATTGTTTAAAATATATGCGGCAATTCGTTTTTCGTTTGGTGTAAATTGTTGGTCATTTTTGAGTGCTTGAACTAAATTCATTATGTCACCTTTTCTGAAAGGGGTTTCTACATTTTATATTGTACGCTATCTCCTAGCAAATTGGTATAACAGAAAATATTTTGGTCAGAATGTTCAATTGAATCGGTTAAACGAACCACTTATTGGCAATTACTACCAGAATGAACAAAACGCTATCATTTTTCGATGATTATCGTTATATTTAAGTCAAATCAATTTATGGAGGACATGCTTATGCTGAATATCGCTTATATTGGAAATGGAAAATCAACCAACCGTTATCACTTACCCTTCTCTAGTCGGTTACCAGAAATTGTAAATATCCAAACAATTTATTCCCGATCTGGAAAAAGTGCTTGGCCAAGTCTCGCTGGCGTTAATTACACCAATAACTTGGACGAAATCTATAACGATGAAACAATTAATCTGGTTGTCATCACTACCCCTAGCGCTAGCCACTATGATTTAGCAAAACAAACCCTTGAAGCAGGAAAAAATGTCTTAGTAGAGAAACCCTTTGCTGAAACACGTGCCCAAGCTCAAGAACTTTTTGATCTTGCCAAAGAAAAAGATTTATTCATCCAATGTTATCAAAATCGTCGCTATGATTCAGATTTCTTAACTACCCAAAAAGTGATTGAATCAGGTGTTTTAGGTGACTTAATCGATATAGAAATCCATTACGACCGCTACAATCCAGAATTTTCTGAAAACGCTACTTACAATTTAATTGATTCCTATACTTACGGCCTTGGTTCGCATTCTCTTGACCAAGCAATATCCTACTTTGGCATGCCTGACGATGTGCATTTTGATACGCGTCAAATTCTTGGTGAAGGTAAATTGAATGATTATTTCGACTTTGATTTAAATTATGGAAATTTAAAGGTGGCAGTTGCTGGTTCATTAATGCGGTTAGCGCCTAGACCCTCTTTTGCAATTTATGGTAAAAAAGGTGTCTTTATTAAACAAACTAAAGACCGTCAAGAAGAACATTTAAAGTTAAACTATACACCTGATGAACCAGGATTTGGGGAAGATTTACCTGAACATTACGGTACTTTAACCTATCTTGATGACAATGGCGTTTATCATAGAGAAGCAGTCGTGTCTGAAGTTGGCGACTACCGTCAAGTATATCGTGATATATACGAAACAATTATCAATGGAAAAGAAAAAGTGGTTAAGGATGAAGAAACGCTATTAGTCATGCAAATTATGGAAGATGGACAATTAGATTTACATTAGTTTTTGACTACTAGAAAGGATAAAATGATGAAGTTAGGCATATTAGGTGCTGGAAAGATTGTTGTCGATTTCCTATCAATGGTACACGACATCCCAACAATAGAATTAAATGCACTTTTATCATCTGAAAGATCTTTAGAGAAAAACCAAGCGATGGCAGATGATCATGGAATTAAATATGTTTATACAGATATTGAGGCATTACTGGCTAGCGATATAGATACAGTGTACGTTGCTTTGCCAAATCATTTACACTATATATTTGCCAAAAAAAGCGCTTGAAGCAGATAAACATGTTATTTGTGAAAAACCCTTCACCTTGAACTTGGCTGAACTTGAAGAATTAGAAGCGATTGCTCTAGAAAAGAATTTAGTATTAGTAGAAGCGATCACTAACCAACATCTTCATAACTTTGCGGCCTTAAAAGCTGATCTAGAAAAACTTGGTGATATCAAAATCGTTGAAGCAAACTATTCACAATATTCAAGTCGCTATGATGCCTTTATGGAAGGTGATGTGTTACCTGCCTTTGATCCTAAAAAAGCTGGTGGTGCATTAATGGATATTAATATTTATAACATTCATTTATTAGTTGGGTTATTTGGTGCACCAAAATCTGTCATGTATTTCGCTAATATTGATCGTGGGATAGATACATCAGGTATGTTAGTCATGGATTTTGACCAATTTAAAGCAGTTTGTATTGGGTCAAAAGATACAGATGCGCCTATAAAATCTACTATCCAAGGCCGAAACGGTGCGCTGATTATTAACGGGCCAACAAATATATTAGCCAGTTATGACTTAGCTATACGTGGTAAAGATTATACAACGACCGACAAACGAATTCATCATCACCGTATGTATGAAGAATTTGTCGCGTTTGAAGATATAATTCGCCAGCGTGATATGAACCGTGTAAAGGAAAATTTAGCGCATTCAAAAGCCGTTATGGGGGTTATTGATCAAGCATTAGCTTCGGCTAATCTACGTCTAGGATAGAATATCATTAAACTGGCATATGATAAAAGCTTATGGACAGAGATATATTGTCCATAAGCTTTTATATTTGAGGGTTATTTTGATTTGTTTACTAATTCAACCGCTAAAGCAACATCATCTGTAATCACATTCGTTACACCAGTATGAATCATTTTTTGAATATCCTCTGCCTTATTTACGGTATAAGTATTAATACCAATATTATTATCCATTAAATTTCCGATATCTTCTGGTTCCAAGGACATAAAGAATGGATGATAATAATCATGTCCGTGATGAGCTGTATAATCACCGGGTTTAAGGGTACCATTCATCGTTAGTAAGCCAGTTTTTAAGTCTGTATTTATACTTTTAGCCATATTCATAGTGTGATGTTGGAATGAAGACAAAACCACCCGATCAGTAAGTTTATAATCTTGAATTAGATCGTTGACTTTTTCTACTAGACCATCATAGCGCAGTATGTTGGTCTTTAACTCGATATTCACCATAATATCTAGCGGTTTAAACCACTGAAAAAATTCTTCTAATGTAGGTATTTGGATGTGCTCATTTTTTGCAAATTGATGTTCAAAGGCGCCATAAAAGGAAAATGCTTTTAATTCTGTCAAAGTTAAGTCTTTGATAAAACCTTTACCATTAGATGTCCTATCTATCGTTTCATCATGACAAATCACCACTTGTCCATCTTTTGTTAATTGCACATCTAGTTCAATACCAGCGATGTCAAAGGCGTTTGCTTCTTGAAACGCTAGCATAGTATTTTCAGGGAATAGTTTAGAATATCCTCGGTGGGCAATGACACCAGTCATATAGTTCACTCCTTATGCTTCGTGGTAACGACGGTTTAAAATTGAATGGCCAGATGTTTTATCAAATAAATAAGCTTTGCTCAAATCAAATTGTAGATATACATTCGCATGCGTCGGTACCCTTCTAGCTGGACTTAGACGTGCCGTCATTTCTCGCTCAGAAGAATGAAAGTCAAAGTTTACAAATGTATCTGCACCAACTTGCTCAACATTTTTCGTTTGTACTAAAATTGTTTGGTTATCTAAACGATCATTCTTATATTCGAAGTGCTCTGGTCTTAAACCAATCTGAATTTCTTGACCGGTTGCTTCTACTAAAATATTATCTTGCATCTCTTGTGTTAGAGGGAATATGTCTTCACCAGTCTCTATTGCATTACCATTTACTGTTTTCACTAATCGACCGTTAATAAGATTCATTTGTGGGCTACCTATGAATTCTGCGACAAAACGATTAATAGGATTGTTATATAAATTTTCCGGTGTGTCGAATTGTTCAACATTTCCCTCGTTTAAAACAGCTATACGAGTACCCATAGTCATGGCCTCCGTTTGGTCGTGGGTTACATAAATAAAAGTTGTTTGTAATTGACGATGTAATTCAACAATTTCGGAACGCATTGAAACGCGTAACTTTGCATCTAGATTGGATAAAGGTTCATCTAATAGAAATACTTTGGGATTGCGAACCATTGCTCGACCTAAAGCAACGCGTTGCCGTTGGCCACCAGAAAGCGCACCAGGTTTTTTATCTAAATATTCAGTTAATTGAAGTGGTTTTGCTACTGCTTCCACTTTTGCATATCGTTCTCTCTTAGGAACTCCTGCCATCTTCATTGCAAAAGCGATATTATCTCGAACATTCATATGTGGATATAAAGCGTATGACTGAAAGACCATTGCAATATCACGATCCTTAGCCGGCACATTATTCATTACATCATCACCAATACGCAATTCCCCTTCAGAAATCGTCTCTAAACCGGCAATCATACGTAAAGTTGTTGATTTACCACATCCTGATGGTCCTACAAAAACGATGAATTCTTTATCTTCAATATCTAAATCAATATTATGGATGGCTTTAAAACCATCTTCATATATTTTACCCACCTTATTTAATTGAACTTTTGCCATTTTATCCTCCTACTATCCTTTCACTGCACCCGCAGTTAGTCCTTTAACCATATTCTTCGAACCGATGATAAAAATAACTAAACTTGGCATCATTGAGATGATGACGCCCGCAATCATTAGTACTAAGGATTGTGAGTCAACGCTATTTAACATAGAAATCCCAATCTGGACAGTTCTAGCATTATCATTATTCGTCACCAATAATGGCCACATATACATATTCCAACCTGCCAAGAAAGATTGCACAGCCATTGAACCTAGCGTCGGCCTTAATAATGGGAACATTATTTCAAATACAAAACGTAAGTCCCTACAGCCATCCATTTTTGCAGCTTCATATATTTCATAAGGAAAGTGCTGTAATGCCTGTGTACATAAGAAGATATTGAAGGCAGATGCCATAAAAGGAAGAATCAATACAATAATTGAGTCATTTAAACCCCAACCAGAAACCATTAAGAATTGAGAGATAATCACAGCTTCACCAGGTACCATCATGGTCGAAAGAATAAGTGCATATACTAGTTTACTTCCTTTAAACTGTATAAACCTAAAGGCAAATCCTGCTAATAATGAAGTTAAAATCTGTAATACAGTCACCGATGTAGCCACAATGATTGAGTTGATAATATAACGACCTAATGGTGCGATATCAAAAACTTCTACAAAATTCGTTAGTGTTGGGTTTTGTGGAAATAAAATCGAATTTGGATCATATAATTCTGCTGATGGCTTCAAAGCCATTAATAATGCGTAAATTAAAGGAAACATCATGAAAAGCCACATGAAGATATTTAAGGCAATAATACCCACTCGCTGAAATCCTTGTTGTAGCACATATTTTTGATCTTGCTTATGTTGATGAGTGACAAAAATTGGTTTAACTTGATGCATAGCCATTATTTATTACTCCTTCCCCGAATGATGAACATAATAATTGTTAATATCATAATTATCACGAATAGCACTACAGATTCTGCAGATGCGAATCCATAACGATAATTCATAAAGGCATTCTTATAGATATCGTAATCAATTACATTTGTAGTTTCTCCAGGTCCACCTTTAGTTAGAATATTGATTTGACCGAAACCTTGAAAAGCATTGATCACATTCGTCACAATGACAAAAAAGAAAGTTGGTCCTAACGAAGGAATCGTAATATTTAAAAACTTTTGAAGACTATTCGCTCCATCTATAGAAGCACTCTCATATAATGCATCATCGATACTGGCCAATCCTGAAGAAAAATATAAAAAGTTCATACCAGAATTCAACCAACCTGTTAAAATCCCTACAACCACTAATGACCAGGTAGGATGAGTTAATAAGTTTTGATTGATACCTAATATTTTATTGATAATGCCCACAGTAGGATTTAGCATCACTTGAAAAATCATAGCCATACCCGCTGATGCAATAGCCATAGGCATTGCGTAAGAAGTAGAGAAAAACCTAATCCCTGGAAATGATCTTTGACACAAAATTGCTGCTATTAAACCAACTGTCACGCCAAATAATACAACGATTAATACAAATTGAAATGATACCAACATAGAATGCCAAAATGATTTACTTGCAAATAATTCTGTATAGTTCCTGAACCCTAAGAAAAGCGACATTTGCCCAAACGAATCCGTTAGATATAATGAACGAAATATCGTTTGAATAAACGGCCAAAACATAAAGATGGATAAAACAAGTAAGGCTGGTAATAAATAGATATAAGGTTGGATGCTTCCCCATAAATTTTTCTTTGAATTAATGATGATCATTTCGTCAGTACGTTCCAAAATAATACTCCTTTCAAAATAAACAAGGCTGGGAAAAAGTATCCCAGCCTGACAGCATAACTAACAATAGTGATACTGTTGAATGCCTTCTGGCACATTGGTATCCGTATATCATTTAGAGCTGATAAGGTTTCAAAAATATCAGTACTCCAAAACACTACCAGTAAAATGCGCATTAGATGCACTTTTTATACCTTGTATACAGACCGAGTTTTATTGATTTGTTGCATTGTAGTTTTCTATCGCTGCGTTTGTTTGATTAGCCATATTTTGTACAGCCTCTTCTGCTGTGATCTCATCGTTTAACAGCCGTTCTAATTCAGCTTCAAAGTACATACGTGCTTCTTGATTTACACCTGATAAGGCACCTTGATCTTCAGATGTAGCATCATGTAACTGATCGATAGCCGTTTGGAATTGTGGAAATTCTGCTAAATTGTCCTTAAATACTTGTTCTTCCTGTGCAGTTTTGTTGACTGGAAAGTATCCTGTATCAGCATTCCATTGTGCTTGAACTTCTGGTGATACTAGGTACTGTATGAAGTCCCATGTTGCATCCTTTTTAGCTTCATCTTCTGAATCAATCATCCATAGAGACGCTCCACCAATAGATACACCTCCCTGATCTTCAGAAGATAATGCTGGGAAATAAGCGGTGCCAACTTCAAAGCGTCCATCAACTTCAGTTAGGATCTGGCGTAATGTTGCTGTTGAAGCTAAAGTGATAGCAGATTGTCCAGAAACAAACTCAGCTTGACCACCCGTACGCCCAACATTAGGTGCTACGTCTTCATCTTGTGCTTTTTTCCAAGTTTCTAAAGCCCATAACATGCTACCGTTCTGGTCAAAAGTAACTGCTGTAGGTGCACCATCTCGGCCGTTGCCATTGTTATACATATCTTCTTCAGTTTTATTGATAAATTGTTCAAGGTACCAGCCATAGATAGTTAGTGACATTGGCATCTCAACGCCTGCTTCAGTTAATTTTGGCGCGATATCAATGATTTCTTCAAATGTTGTTGGTGCTTGGTCAATACCAGCTTGCTCAAAAATATCCGCATTGTAGTACATTAAAGGGGTAGATGAATTAAAAGGCATGGAATATAAGGTATCATCTTTCGTATAGTAAGCTAGTAAATTTTCTTCTAGATCTGCTAACTCAAAATCTGACTCATCTACATAGTCTTGTACGGGTACTGTTAAATCTGAATCAATCATGAAAGTCATTCCCTGTTCAAATACCTGAACTAAGTCAGCTCCAACATCAGAGTCAGAAGCAGAGGAACGTAACTTCGTTAAAGTTTCATCATAGGTACCTTGGTACTGAGCATTCACGAATACATCGTCTTGTGAAGCATTATATTCATCTACAATTGTTTGTAATGCTTCTCCAGTCGAACCACCCATACCATGCCAAAATACCAATTCAGTTTGCCCTTCAGTGGCTCCTGTTGAGCTACTTGATGATTCAGAATTCGTGCTACCATTTCCACACGCAACTAATAATGTAGCGGAAAGTAAGCCTACACCAAAACGCATGATACGCTTGTTAAATTTCATTATTGTTATTTCCTCCCAAAAATTTCTTTTTTTAACTCTGCTATTCATATTAAACTAGCAATATTAACTTCCAATCAATTTTATGTATTTTTTTTGAAAATAATCAGTAAAGTCTTTAATTCAAAATATTTACACTTATTGGACTTTTTAAATATTAAAAAAACGGTAAATGCTCTTTATCTCGCACAAAATAAAGACTGATAAATCGCTCTACCTACTTTAATAAGTATATTTCATGTAAAGATTGTTTAGATATCTTTACATATCTGATTCATAAATACGCATTTTTAAACGATCAAATGACTGATGTTTAAGCCAAATTTATGCTTTAATATTTAAGCCTATTTAGGTTACTATAAAAGAAATGTATAATTCAGGAGGATGTTATTTATGGCACAATTACAGCAATGTACCCTAGCCGATGTCGATGAGTTAAGAGCTGTCTCTATTGAAACTTATACGGATACGTTTGGTGCTTTTAATTCAGATGAAAATATGCGAATTTATTTAGAAGATGCCTATAATCGTGGAAAATTATTAGCAGAATTAGAAACTACTAACAGCCAATTCTACTTTTTAAAGGTTAATAATGACACTGTGGGTTATCTTAAATTGAATGTAGATGATGCACAGACTGAGTATATAAACGACAATCTCCTTGAAGTGGAAAGAATTTATGTACGAACAGCTTTTTTACGTCACGGATATGGCACACAATTGATCCAAGCTGCCGAAGAAATTGCACGTAATCTAGGTGTGGCTGGTATTTGGTTAGGTGTATGGGAACATAATCAACGCGCCCTTCACTTTTATAGCAAAATGGGCTTTCACCATATTGGCCAACATGCTTTCTTTATGGGAGATGACGAGCAACTAGACTTGATTTATTATAAAGATATATATTTATTATAAAGATATATAAAAGATAAAGAATCCCTGGACAGGCATCCAGGGATTCTTTATGCATCAACTTGAATCTGTAATCTAAATTTTTGCCAAGGTTTAATTTCATCCCTATAGAACCAACAAAACACCTTAAGCTGCTTGTAAATCGGCCAGTTCTTCCTGAAGGCGTTCTACAGGTGTTGTATAGCCCATTATTTTTCTTGGTCTGTGGTTGATCGCATCGGTTACTTCCAGTAAATACGAATAGGACAATGGACGCAGAGTGACTCCCTTTGGGATAAATTCTCGGAGCATGCGGTTATGCCTTTCGTTCGTTCCTCTCTCCCAAGAAGCATACGCATGAGTAAAGAAAACCTGAACGTCTTCAGCGATGATTTCGATAAGAGACAGACTTGAAAACTCAGAGCCGTTATCAGTTGTGAGTGACTTGAACTGTTCTAGCCCCTGTTTTTTTATCAAGTCAAGCACGCCTTTTTGAACCAGCGCTGCGCCTTTTCCCCAAACTTTCTTAGTGAGGCAGTAGCGTGTTTTCCGTTCAACCGTAGTGATGATGACAGGCTCATTTTTTGTTTTCTTACCTAATACTAAATCAACTTCCCAATGCCCAAATTCTTCCCTCGAGAGTACTTCTGGAGAGCGTTCTTCGATACTGCGTCCCAAGTGTTTAGCGTTATGACCTTTAGGTTCAGAAACGGTTGTTTTTCGTGGCCGCATCCTAGTCTTCATAGGCAAATCGATATTACGGATTGGAAGTACGGCAGCATTTATCAAAGCATAAACGGTCTTCATGCATGGTACGCGTTCGTCAGGGTGCAACTTTCTATAAGAGTGTACAAAAATAGTAACTGTATATATTGATGAATATCAGTAAAATGGTACTCTATAATGTGCCCCAAAAGTCAGATTAATTTTAAGAGCGTTGACCAACCGGCCAACGCTCTTCTTTTTATATTTATTGTACTTAATTGGCTCCTAGACAAATAATTTAAGTGGGTTTTAAGTGATTTATATAAAAAACAACCCTTACAAAGACTATTAAATAAGACTTTGTAAGGGTTTTGTGTTTTATTCCCACTCGATGGTTGCAGGTGGCTTGCTCGTAATATCTAGGACGACGCGGTTAATGTGTGCACATTCGTTTACAATACGCTTAGAAATAGTATCTAATACATCATAAGGAATGCGTGCCCATTCTGATGTCATCCCGTCAACTGAAGTTACTGCACGAATACCAATAGTGTATTCATATGTACGCTCGTCACCCATTACACCTACTGATTTAAATCCTGGTAGGACTGTAAAGTATTGCCAGATGTCGTCTTCAAGTCCATGTTTTCTGATTTCATCACGTAAGATGAAGTCAGATTCACGTACGACTTCTAGTTTTTCAGGTGTTACTTCACCGATGATACGGATAGCTAACCCTGGACCTGGGAATGGTTGACGCCAAACGATTTCATTTGGCATACCTAATTCGGTACCTACTGCACGAACTTCATCTTTAAATAAAGTGTTCAAAGGCTCAATTAAAGAGAAGGTCATGTCTTCAGGTAATCCACCTACATTGTGGTGAGATTTGATTGTTTGCGCTGTATCGGTACCTGATTCGATCACGTCAGTATATAATGTACCTTGTGCTAAAAAGTCAACATCTTTAATTTTATGCGCTTCGTCATCAAATACGTACACGAATTCGTTTCCGATAATTTTACGTTTGCGCTCTGGATCAGATACGCCAGCTAATTTATTCAAGAAGCGTTCTTCAGCGTCAACTTTGATGATGTTTAAACCAAATTTACCACCTAAGGTTTCCATCACTTCTTTAGCTTCATTCTTACGCAATAAACCGTGATCTACAAAGATACACGTTAATTGGTCACCGATAGCTTTTTGTAATAATACACCTACAACTGATGAGTCTACCCCACCTGAAAGGCCTAGTAATACTTTACCGTCACCAACTAATTCACGAATTTCTTGGATTTTTATATCGATGAATTTTTCCATTGTCCATGACCCTTGTGCACCACAAATATCAAAGACAAAGTTACGTAACATATCGTTACCATGAACTGACGCACGAACTTCTGGATGGAATTGGAAACCATAGAATTGTTTTTCAGTGTTTTCAAAGGCAGCTACTGGACTATGTTCACCGCGAGCAGTGACTTCAAATCCTTCAGGAATTTCTTCAATTCGGTCAGAATGGCTCATTAACACTAGCTCTTCTGCTTCTAGCCCTTTAAAAATAGCTGAATCTGTTTTATCGATAAATAATGGCTGTTGACCATATTCACGTTTCTCAGAGCGGGCAACTACCCCACCATTTTTAAATGTCATTAATTGCATACCATAGCAAATCCCTAAAACCGGAATTCCTAAATCAAATACTGCTTCATCAATTGAAAAAGCATCTTCTGCATACACTGACATTGGACCACCTGATAAGATAATACCTTTCACATTACCTTTCGCCATGATTTCATCAGCTGTTAGTTTATGTGATAAAAGTTCTGAATAAACGCCTAACTCACGAATACGGCGTGTAATCAATTGATTGTATTGACTACCATAATCAAGTACAATGATTTTTTCAATATCTTGCATTGATTGTTGGACACTCATGTTTTCACTTCCTTTTTCGAATTTCATATTTATTCTAGCATTTAACATTTGTGATTACTAGGATTTTATCGATGTTCATTAAAATATTGTTCGGATTCTAATCTGGCAACCTTTAATAATTTGCTAAATTTATATTTAATTCGTTTTCAAAGCTGTTGACCATTAAAATATTGTATATAATAAAACAGAATAGGAGTGAAAGTATGAGAAAAGCGACTGGTAAAGCAAATGGGAAAATCATTATTATTGGTGAACATGCAGTTGTTCATGGATATCCATCTGTAGCCTTACCCTTCCATGCGGTAGAGATGACGGTAACTATTGAACAAATTCAAACCAATGCTTATTTAGTGAGTGAATTATATGAGGGACCTCTCCATCAAGCACCGTCTGACTTACAAAATTTATTAGCTGTCTATGACCAACTGCGGGCTGATTTAATGACACAAAGTCAAAGCCATTGGTTGATCAATATCCATTCTTCTATACCCGCAGAACGTGGTATGGGATCTTCAGCGGCTATGGCAACAGCATTAGTACGAGCTTTTTATAACTATTATGATCTCCCACTTTCTGATGATCAATTACTGAAATATGTCGACTTATCTGAAAAAATTAGTCATGGGAACCCATCTGGTTTAGACGCACGGGTTGCTGGTCTGGGCTTACCTTTAATCTATCAAAAGAATCAGCCAATAAAAGTTTGCCAATTTAATACCCCCTACTGGTTGGTGGTAGCTGACACAGGCATTCATGGAAATACTAAAAATGCGGTGACTGATGTAGCAGCTGGTTTAAATTCAGCTTTTATTACCCGTCGTCAAGCGGTAGAAAATAATCTACGCCAACTGGGTAAAGCAGCCAACCAATTTATTGATTTAGTCAATATAACACCGAATCAAATGGCTAACGACCAGCTATTTACGGCTATTTGTAATACATTTAAAGATGCTCACCAGCATTTACGAGCTTTACAAGTCTCTAGTCCTGAACTTGAAGCAGGTGTGACTTTTGCAGAAGCGAATGGCGCTGGCGCAGCCAAACTGACTGGTGGTGGCCGTGGCGGTTGCTATTTTGCATTATGTGATAGCAAGGACAAGGCTATCCTTTTGGCAGAATCATTAAAGGAAAATAACTTGGCAGTGGCAAGCTGGGTGGTCCCTTTTAAAAGTGCAGCTACCGAATAGTGGGCGAAATATATAGAAATCGGTTATAATAAAGGAAAGAATTTTTTTTGAGGGAGAATCAAGATGTCAGTTTTTCAAGGCGCTTACCGCGCACACACCAATATTGCATTAATAAAATATTGGGGTAAGGCAAATAAAGACCTTTTTATCCCCACTACATCTAGTTTATCACTCACTTTAGACGCCTTGTATACAGACTCGCGCGTAACTTTTTCAAGTGATTTTGATAAGGATGTTTTTTATTTAAATGGTCAGTTACGTAATGAAGTTGAAACGGCAAAAATTAGCCAGTTTTTAGATCTTTTCAGAGCTGAAGCAGCGGTTGATTTAAAGGCAAAAGTAGAAAGTGTGAACCATGTACCTACTGCAGCTGGATTGGCTTCTTCTTCTTCAGCATTCTCTGCCTTAGCCGCCGCTACAAGATCAGCTTTAAATTTAGAAGGTCAAATATCTGACCAAGTATTATCTACCTACGCTAGACGTGGTTCTGGTTCAGCAACGCGGTCAATTTTTGGTGGCTTTGTAGAATGGCAAAAAGGAACTCGCAATGAAAACTCTATGGCAGTTAGAGTAGATGAAGCAAATTGGGATATCGGGATGGTCATTATGGCGATTAATACCGCTGAAAAACGCGTATCTTCTCGTGAAGGTATGGCCCATACTTTGAATACTTCGCCTTTTTACCCGGAATGGGTAAAGCAAAATATGATTGATCTGGAACGGATTAAGGCTGCAATTGTCAAACAAGATTTTCAATTGATGGGGGAAATCGCGGAAGCCAATGCCATGCGTATGCATGCAACAACAATGGCTGCTGATCCATCATTTACTTATTTCGAACCTGAAACCATTAAGGCCATTCAAGCTGTTCAAGATTTGCGGGCGACTGGTGTATTGGCTTACTATACGATAGATGCTGGACCAAATGTAAAGGTCTTATGCCGTGCTAGCCAAATGGATGAAGTAGAAGCCTTTTTCAAGGATAAATTCCCTCATATGGACTTTATTAAAACAACGGCTGGTTCTGGGATACAACGATTAGATAGATGGGAGTATGAAGATGGCGCATTCGCATAATGATAGCACGATAATCCATACGAATAACGAAACAAACGCCATCAAAGTGGCCGTGCCTGGGAAATTATTTCTTGCAGGTGAGTATGCAGTAGTCAATTCTGGCCAAGCAGCCCTTCTAACAACAGTGGATGCTTTCTTACATTTAAACTTAATAGATAATCCTGGGGAAAATGGTTATTTAATCACTAATCAAGCCGACCATCCACTAGCCTGGTCATATGATATTAACGGGCAAGTGATCAGTGATGACCCCTTAGCCAATGAATTCCCGTTAATTTGGGAATCCATGCGCACAGTAATGGCATACGCTGAAGCAGTTGGTATGAAGTCAGCAACTACACCTGATTACTTTGATTTAGAAATAACTTCTGATCTTGATGCTGCAGATGGCACCAAATACGGTTTAGGATCATCCGGCGCTATTTCAGTAGCTGTAGTATCTGCCCTTTTAAATTATTATAAATTAGACCAAGATATTACCGAGTCTCAATGGGTTTACCGAGTGTATAAGCTAGTAGCGATTACGCAAGCACAGCTAGGTATGGTTGGTTCCCTTGGAGATGTAGCAGCTAGCGCTCAAACTGGTGTGATTTATTATCAGAATTTTGACCGTGAATGGTTTAACCAACAAGCTAAATCTACTGGTGAAGATATCCATCACCTAATTGAAGAATTTTGGCCTGACTTAATGATTGAGCAACTACCAATTGATCCAGATTGGACCTTGTCTTTAGTCTGGTCTAAGGAAAAAGCCTCCACAGAAGACCTGTTGAAAATGGTTGCACATCATATTTCTGAAAGAGAATTAGAAGAAATTATGTCGACTTTTAAACAACTGGCTAAACGTCAAGTGTTAATGGCTAAGGCAGCTATTCAAATGAATGAATGGTCTTTATTTAAGTCTGCTATTAAGGATAATTTTGAAAATATTTTAAATTACACACAAACACTGAATAAGCCGTATTTAACCAAGTCATTTAAGAAAGCACTAAAATTAGTGACATCAGATAAGTCTGTTGCCAAAATTTCCGGCGCAGGTGCTGGCGACTGTGCTTATGCAATTTCTAGTCAAGCTGATGAAGCTAGAAACATCGAAGCCACCTGGCGAGAAAACGACCTTGTCGTTCTTCCTTTCGCTTTTTGGCAAAGAAATGAACAGGAGAGATAATATGAACCGTAAAGATGCTCATGTGCACAATGCTGAAATGCAATATCAAACAGCAGCTACCGATTTTGAATCTGTCCGCTTTGTCCATCCATCTTTATCCCACCAAGCATTCCATCATATCGACTTGTCTACAACATTGTTCAAACAGCAATTTGACCGCCCCTTCTATATTAATGCGATGACAGGTGGATCTGCTTGGACAAAGAGGATTAATGGGATGTTTGCTGAAGTGGCCCGTGAATGTCATTTACCAATGGCTTCTGGCTCAGTATCAGCTGCCTTAAAAGATGCTTCTGTAACAGATTCATTTACAATTATACGGGAGGTCAATCCGAATGGCTTTGTAATGGCAAACGTGGGGGCCGACAAGAATTTAGAAGATGCTAAACGAGCTGTAGACTTGCTTGACGCAGATGCGCTACAAATCCACCTAAATACGGCACAAGAGATTGTGATGCCCGAAGGTGATCGTGATTTTAGAAAATTAGAAGACCATATTGTAGATATTGTCGAAAATCTAGATAGACCAGTTATGGTCAAGGAAGTTGGTTTTGGTATGTCCTATCAAACCATGCATCACCTTCAAAGTCTAGGTGTCAATACCATTGACGTATCAGGCACTGGTGGTACTAATTTTGCCAATATTGAGAATGCTCGCCGTGAAAACAAGGAGTTCTCTTACATGGCTGATTGGGGACAATCCACAGTAATTTCTTTATTAGAGGCACAACCATTAATGAGTCAAACTACAATCGTTGCTTCAGGTGGGATTAAAAATCCATTGCAGATGATGAAGGCTTTAGCTTTAGGTGCATCAGCTGTGGGCATGTCAGGACAATTTCTGCATTCAGTCCTTAGTGAAGGCGTTGATGCTACGATTGAGATGGTAAAATCTTACGACGAACAATTACGGTTATTGATGATGGTATTAGATTGTCAGGACTTAGATGAATTAAGAAATACTGATCTTATGATTACCGGAAAACCAGCTGAATGGTCAAGATTACGCCGAATTAATATCGAATACTTCGCATCTAGAAGTCAAAATTAAGCTTAAATAAATAGCGCTACAATATATAGGACTGATGACCTAAAAAGTCATTGGTCCTATATTTTTTGCCAAAAAAGGCTTAGACGCGTATTATGTTAGCAAACTAAAGACCGCTTGGACACGGTTGATAAATATTAATCATAATGAATAATAGAAATAGTTGCTAAATAAAAAACCAAGCAATCAAATGATACTTGGAAAAAATCTTACCTATCCGATTGGACAAAGAAGGTCTTATTCAATTAAAAGTTAAAATAAAAAATATAATAATGCAATTGTGCCGACTCCAGCGATGATTGTCTTGATAATATCTTTAAATCGATAAGCAACAAGTAAAGATACAAGTGCAGGAATTAGTTTGATATTCTCAAAAAGGTTGAGATTGAAATGGTCTTCCCAGAAAAATATATCGGTAAAAATCATTGCTGTAAAAATAATAACAGGAAGGTAAGCCATTGTCTGATAAACCATTGGAGAGATTTTACTTTTCCGCATAATAAATGCTGGGAGTACGCGCACAGCGATACAAAGAAATCCTAGTGATACTACAAATAATGTCATGATATCCCTCCTATGTCACGCGACGATTGTCTTGCCGTTTTAAGAAATAGAATACGACCGCTAGAGCGATAGCCGTTGCCATGATAATGACATAGGATGATTGGAAAATAATCATCAAAATAATAGCAAGTATACCAGTGAATAGCATGGTATTTAACATCATACGATTATTTAAGTTTGGTATCAGTATACCGATAAACATAGCAATCATAACAAAATTACTAATCACTTCTGGAATCTGGATAAAGGTACCAAATAAGGCGCCTAAAGCTGTAAATACAATCCATGAAATCCAAGTAGATGTAGATATAAATAAAGCATCATCGATTGACCATGGTTGTTGTGGACTAGCATTTTGAAATTTAGATACATTAATCGCATAGCTTTCATCTGCTGTCATATAACTCAACCAGGCAACTTTAAAATGCGCTACCTCTTTTAGGTATGGCCCAAAAGAAACACTATATAAGGCTTGACGGGAACTAAGTAACAATACTGATATAAAAACCTCGGCAATACCGGCTTGTTGTGCGATTAGCGCTGCAGCTACGAATTGAGCAGACCCTCCAAATACCAGGCCACTCATAAGTGCAACTTGCCACCAGGTCAATCCTGCATCAGAAAGTAATAACCCACAAGCTAAACCAACTGGTAAATACCCTAGAATAATGGGTATTGATAACTTAATACATTCCGACTTAACGTCCACTGTTTCTTGCATTAAACACCCTCCCCAATCTTTATTTGCTCAAAATCAACGCGTTTACCGGTTGACCTCGCGATGATAATCCATAAATTTCTTGATAAAATTATAGGGATCAATTAAACCTATTTGACGGGCAAAGATGTAGAGATTTGATTCCCGTAAAAAGGCTCTTTGAATTAAACGGTAATCTGTGGCAATTCTAATAGGTTGTGTATCTGCAATCAACTCACCGTCTGCTAGTACCCAAGCATGACGGGTAAATTCCAAGACTAGGTCCGTATTATGCGTATTAATGATAATAGCCATATCTTGTTCTTGATTAATTTGATAAAGATATTGCATAAATTCGTTGTAATGGTGATAGTCTTGACCTTCTGAAGGTTCATCAATAATTAATAAAGACGGCTTATTAATCAAGGCTGAAGATAACATAATGCGTTTTTGTTGACCAAAAGATAATTGTCCAATTTTTAATTCGGAGGCATAAATAAGTCCTGTTCGCTTCAATGAAGCGCGAATGACCTGTTTAGCTTCTTCCGGTGAATAATTACATTTAGAAGCAATATCTTCCAAATATGCTTTAACTGTATAATCAAGGATAGATTGGTCAATATTTTGTTGGATATAAACCGTTTCCTGTCTCATTTGAGCTAGATTAGCTGTCGTCACCTCTTCACCTAACCAGTGAATGGTCCCTTTATCAGGATGTAAATTACCATCGATAATTTGAGCTAACGTAGACTTACCTGAGCCATTCTTTCCAACAATAGCAATCATGTCCCCTTTAAATACTTTAGTAGAAATGTTGGACAGGGTGGCATGATCACGACCGGGATAGGTAAAAGATATATTGTCTAAGGTTAAAACAGATTCGTTACTTCGTTTTTGCACAAAATTTGGCACAGTCATCAGCCACGATTCAATCGTACGCTTCAAATTAGGTCCGTGAACGTAATTGACATTTGAAATATTACGCACTTTATCTAATGGATAACCGGTGTATCGAATAGCTGAAACATAAGCAGGTTCGCCGATTCCTAAACTATTTAAAATATTGCGTTTTAATAACTTCTCAGAGTCTCCATCAAAAATGACCCGACCTTCAGACAGGACAATCACGCGATCAACTGGACGGTATAGCACTTCTTCTATCCGGTAATCGACCATCACAACCGTCGCATCCGTATGATGATGAATGTCATCTACTAAATCGATAAAAATTTGTCCTGCTCGAGGCGCTAAATTCGCAAGTGGTTCATCAAAGATAAAAACAGATTGTTCATAGTTTACATTATTCACAAAATTCTGAATATCACGTTGCCCTTCAGAAAGTCGTTCTAAGCTAGTATCCACATCTTGGGGGTGTTCTAAAATACGACGTTTTAATTCTTCAGAAAAGTTTGGGATATATTCACTTGACCGTTTACGTATCCCATTTTTTTGAACAGTTTCTTCCAAATGGTGATCTACCGCATCCGCCATAACAGTTGCATCCATTGTTTCCATCTCAAGATCAAAGTTGACAATTTCCCCTTCAATCGTGCCTTGAAATTCTTCAGACCCTAATTTACCACGCAACGCGCGCACCAAAGTAGATTTTCCTGAGGCATTAGCCCCGATGATTAATACTTTTTCACCTCGATAGAAAGTTAAATTGATATTTTTTAATGCCCGTCTACTCGCACCTTTGTATGTAAACGACATATTTTTAAATTGTATCCAAGGATTGGACATAAATCCATGCCCCTTTCAAGAATTTTTTCATACAAATGATTTACTGAATTCTTTCTAAAAAATAGGGAAGCGTTAATCGACAAAACTTTCATCTACTGTATCATATTTAGACCGTCTCCCTAAAATACGTACTTCTGGTTCAAGAGCGACCTTATTAAGGTCCCAAATAACTTCTTGAATATGGTGAATCATATTGATATAGTCCGTAGCAGTTGCATTACCAATATTGACGATAAAGCCAGCATGTTTCTCAGAAATCTGAGCACCACCTATGGTATACCCTTGCAATTTAGCTTCTTGTATTAATTTACCTGTAAAGTGTCCTTCTGGGCGTTTAAATACTGACCCACATGACGGGTATTCTAGCGGTTGTTTAGATTCTCGAAGGTAGGTTAATTCGTCCATTTTAGCCAATATTGAGTCTAAATTCCCCTTCTTCAATTTGAATCGCGCTTCAACAACTATATCGCCAGTTTCTTGTAGTTCAGAATGACGGTATGCCAAGTTCAAATCTCCATTTTTCAAGGTGTACATGCGACCAGCCTTCGTCACAACATCTACTTCAACTAATATTTCAGAAATTTCACCACCATAAGCACCAGCATTCATATAAACTGCCCCTCCAGTAGATCCTGGAATACCACAGGCAAACTCAAATCCAGTTAGTCCTTTTGCTCCGGCTGACCGACTCACATCGATAATTTTCGACCCAGCACCGGCTTTTATGTGCGTACCGTCAATTTGAATATAGTTCATTTCAGTTAACATCAACACAATGCCTGAAACGCCTTCATCTGAAATAATGACGTTTGATGAGTTTCCCAGTACTAGAACAGGTTCATGGGCTTTGTTGGCAAAGCGAACTAGGGCTTGAATTTCTTCGGGTGTTTTTGGAAAAATTAATACATCCGCTGGACCACCAGTTTTTGTATAAGTATATTGATTTAATGGTTCATTAAATTTTATCGTTGATTGAGGAAATGTCTTGCGTAAATCATTTAAAAACATTGTGAATTACCCTTCCTGGTAATATATTTAGCATTCATTAAAAACAGCATCAGATTGCTGATAAAATGCTAGTTAAATCTAATCCATAATAACACATTTTACCGCATATTTACATTGTGTAAAAGGGTTTGTGTGGCACATACATTAACATTTTCTTAAAAAGATGTTATAGTATTATTTTAATTAGTGACAAATTGTCACAACTCGTTTTACGAAAGGACCTTTTTATGAATAAAATCAGACAAAATGCCTTGATGATGCTCGCTTTAACCTTTATTTATGCTGGCTTACAAATTGCAAGGCCAGCTACAGAATTAGCTTGGACAAACATTACGCTTTCCATCATTATTCCAATTATTGCCATGATTTTTGCTTTTAATGAGAAAGATAATAAATGGCGCTGGTCCCTTATCACAATAGAAACCATTCTTTTCATCGTGATGATTGCTATGGCTATTTTAAAATAAATTTGAAAGTTTAAAAATTTGAAGCGAAAAGGTCGGGACCAAATTCAGTCTCGACCTTTTTTGAACGTTCGATGCTTTATATTTATACTTGATCTTGATTTTCAACAGATAAGCCCATTAATACTAAGTCATGAAATTCGCCATCATGGTATATACCTTTGGGGGTTATGCCTATTTCTTCAAAAGAGAATTTCTCATATAGATTAATCGCCCGCATATTATCTTTAGACACTTCTAAACGTAAATAGCGCAAGATATCATTTTCAGTTGCCCAGTCAATCATATCTTCAATCATGACACGAGATAAACCTAATCCCCAGAAACGCCGCAAAATAGATATGCCTAACTCGCCCATATGTGCAACTTTAGCATGGGGTTCAGCACCAATACTAGCAACGCCAATTATCTCGTCGCCTAAACGAGCAATTAATACACGATTGTTCAAGCTTTCTTGTAATGATTTCAAATAACGGGTTTCTTGCTCTTGGTTTATACCTAGTCCTTCTTCTCCAAATGATAAGAAGTCTGTTTCACCACCAACCACTTTGTAAAAGTCTAATAAAGCTTTCGCGTCCTTTGGCATCGCATCTGCCAAGGTGATTTCCAATTGTTCTTTTTTCATATAGTCTCAATCCTTCTATTTCACTGCTACACTTCAAAATATCTTTTAGGTTAAATCTGCTAGTAAACCACTGTATAAAGCTTGCCCACGAGGGCCTTCAAAGTTTAATTCAACAGCACGACTTGTCTCGCTTGTTGTAGATAAAGTTAGCCAGAGATAGTCCTTAGGCAAATCTTCCACAACAAATTGTGGCCATTCAATAATTGTAACGCCATCCCCATTGATATAATCTTCTAAACCGACACTGTCTGAACCGGTTTCCTCTAATCGATATGCATCCATATGGTAAAGAGGAATCTCATCATCTTCATATTCACGGATAATGGTGTACGTTGGGCTTTTGATGGCTTGGTCAATCCCTAATGCTTTCGCAAAGTATTTAGTAAACGTTGTTTTACCTGTTCCTAAGTCACCCTCTAAGCAAATAATATCGCCTGCTTGTACCAAGTGTGCTAATTTTTGGGCAAAAGCATCTGTATCTCTTTCACTTGCCCAATCAATTGTATACCCCATGTTACCCCTTCTCTCCCTATAATTTCATCATTTACTTTACTAAAAAATCAAAAAGACTACAAGATTAATCACTCTTGTAGTCTGCTAAAGTAATATGCTAAATCGCTTTAGTCTTCTAAAATAGCTTGGTTAGCTGTAATGATTGCTAACTTGTAGACATCTTCTTCTATACATCCACGTGAAAGGTCTGAGATTGGTTTTGCCATACCTTGTAAGATTGGCCCAATTGCTTCAAAATTACCGAAACGTTGTGCAATTTTGTAACCAATGTTACCAGATTGAATTTCAGGGAATACGAACACAGTAGCCTTACCAGCAACGTCTGAATCTGGTGCTTTTTGTTTCGCTACTGCATCCACAAAAGCAGCATCAAATTGTAATTCACCATCTATTTCAAATTGTGGTGCTTTCTCTTTAGCAAGACGGGTTGCTTCAGCTACTTTTTCTTGCTCTGGAGATTTTGCAGATCCTTTAGTTGAAAAGCTTAATAAAGCGACTTTTGGATCGATGTCAAACATAGCTGCCGTTTTTGCAGATTCAACAGCAATTTCTGCTAAGCCTTCCGCATCCGGATTGATGTTGATTGCACAGTCAGAGAACAAGTATTTCTCTTGGTCACGGCCACGTAACATAATGAAAGCACCTGATGTTGATTTAACACCTGGTTTCGTTTTGATAATTTGTAGTGCTGGACGAACAGTATCACCTGTTGAGTGACGGGCACCAGATACTAAAGCATCACATGATCCTAAATAAACTAGCATAGTCCCAAAATAGTTTTCATCACGTAATATTTCGCGTGCTTGTTCTTCAGTCGCTTTACCTTTACGGCGTTCAACAAAAGCTTGAACCATTTCTTCGAATGCATCATAATTGTTTGGATCAATAATCTCAATATTATCGATATCAAATCCACGCTCATGCGCAATAGATTTCAATTCTTCTGGATTTCCTAATAAAACTGGTTCAAGAATTTCTTCAGCTTTCAAACGAACAACCGCACCTAGAATACGTTCATCATAGCCCTCGGGGAATACAACACGCACATTTTTATCTTGGATCTTGGCCTTTAAGCTTTCAAACATCTCCATTTTTTACATTCCTCCTAGAAATTTAAAACGTTTACTATACCTTATTTTACATGAATCTTATACTTTTGTCATAACAATTACTGCAAAGTTCGTGATACAAGTCTTTGTATAGGTAGATTTTATTTTATATCTTTCTATGAACCAGAATTATCATTTTTCAATACAATATTGTTCTAGATGATTGATCAAGTGCATTTGCATAACTTTTAAATTTTAAAAATTTCTGATGATATTTTTCACGTGATTGTTGATTGGGCTCAATAGTGGTAAACGCTAACCTTTCTCGCAATATATCGCTTTCTATTAGGACACCAGCACCAATTAAGCTAGCATCGTCTCCTGATACATATTGCAAGGGTATCCCTAATATATCCGCAATCCATTGACTTATTTTAGGATCTGAGAATATTTTACCATTTACTTGGACGATCTTTTGATTTAAATCTGTCGTGTCATAGACTAAGTCAATCACTTGACGAATTTCGAAAAATACCCCTTCAAACACAGCTTTTGCCATGTCTAGCTGGCTTGTATACCCTTTTATACCTTTAAATTCAGCTTGAAGGTTCGCATTCCAATAAGGGGCTCTTTCCCCATTTAAGAATGGCAAGAAATAAGGACCGCTAGCGAAAAAATGATGTGTCATCAGTACTTGCAACATGTCTTGAAAGGACTGGCCTTTTTCCTTAAAACCAAATTGTTGGTATAACCAATCAAGTACATTGCCAGCGTTGTTAACTGGTCCACCAATAATATAGTGTGGTTTGTCGTCCACTATATATGTAAAAATCTGCCCGCTTTCATGAATAGATAATTGGTCACTCAAAGTTCTCACCGCAGCTGATGTACCAAAGGAAAGGACAATTGAACTGAGCGATTGGTCTTCTAATCCGGCATAAGCTTGATTAGAAAGATTTGCTAAGGCGCCATCGGTTGATCCTGGTAATATTTGGAAATCTGGCGCTAATTGTAAGTGTTGAATAACTTCATGTTTAACGGGTATTTGTTGCCTACTAGCTACCAATTTTGGCAGTTGATTTTCTTGGATATTCACGTGGTTCAATAGTTTTTTTGACCATGTGTGCCTTGCTATATCCATCAGTCCCATCGAAGAAGCCGTTGCATGGTCAATGACATACTTTCCTGTTAACCGACGAATGATGTAAGCCTTAATATCCATAAATTGAATGGAAGGATCCTCAAATAAATTTGGATATGATTGGTTGAGATAAACTAGTTTAACAAATGGATTCATTGCATGGATAGGTGTACCTGATAAAGCAAAAAATTCCCTAGCTTGACCAGACATCTGCATTTCTTGAGCTATATCCTTGGCCCGTAAATCGGCCCAAGTCATCGCCTTTTGTAAAACATTTCCGTAACTATCAGTAGCTAATAGTGCATGCATTTGACTAGAAAATATCAATAGCTTTACTTGTGGGTACTTTGCTTGCATCTGACTTAATAAATCAATGAATTGATTAAAAACGACTTCAGGATCACTTTCATGTTTACCAGCGTCATCTTGACTGATAACGTTGCCCGTCTCCATCGTGTCAAGTATTCGATAGGGCGTTTCCATCAGGGCAAATTTTAAGTTTGTTGTACCAAGATCGACGACAAAATATTGCACAATGATTCCTACCTTCCTTTTTTTATACATGATTAGCTTAAGTAAATATAGCGTTTGTTCAATATGAATAGATTAACTTCATTTAATCATAAAAAAAACAATGAAGCCACGATAAATATTTACCTGACTTCACTGCCAATCTTAAAGCTTATATATAATTGAATATACGATGATTAACGGATTTCTGCTGACAATTCACTTGTTAAAGCTTCCGTAATACGTGCCACATCGTTCGTTACTTCTTCATCGGTTAAGGTTCTTTGTGGGTTTAAATATTTCAAGCTATAAGCTAAGGATTTCTTACCATCTTCGATATTATCTCCTTGATACACATCAAATATTTCGATGTCCACTAAAATACCACCTTTTGATGCATTTTTAATCGTTTTTATGACATCAGCATTTGTCACTTGGTCAGACACTAAGATTGCAATAGCACGGTCAGAACCTGGGAACTTCGCGATTGGTGCTTGTCTTACTTCAACTTTCGGTAAAGCATATATTTCATCTAATGAAATTTCAAACACTAAAGTTTCTTTTAAGTCATATTGATCAGCAATACTTGGATGCAATTGACCAATATAGCCTAGTTCAATCCGTTCGTCTGATTGACCAATGGCATAGATTCTAGCTGTACGTCCTGGGTGCATGTCTGCCAACTCAGAAGTTGCTTCAAATGCCACAGCTACATCCAGGTTGAAAGAATCTATTACACTTTCAACAATCCCTTTCATATCATAGAAATCTACAGCTTTCGCTGGGTGGTTCCAGGTTTTTGCTTTTGCGTTACCTGTCCAAACAGCTGCAAGATGTGTTTCATCAACTGGTAGCGGAGCATCTGTCCATTTGAATACACGTCCAGTTTCAAAAATCGCCACATCCGAAATTTTGCGCGCTACGTTATATTGAACGATTTCCAATAAAGCACTCAATAAGTTTGTACGCATATAGCGACGGTCATCTGACATTGGGAAGTCTAGTGCCACAGGTTTTGCATTATCCATTTCTAATGTTGTTTGATTATCCCCGATTAAAGAGTAAGCAATGACTTCATTGAAACCTTCAGCTAACATTTGATTGTCGGTTCGACGTTTAAAGGTTTGCCAATCTGTTAGGCCCATATTTTGTGCATTTACTGAAGGTAAGCGAGAAGGTATCTTATCATAACCGTAGATACGTGCAATTTCTTCAACCAAGTCCGCTTGGATAAGTATATCCCAGCGACGTGCAGGTACAGAAACGATAAATTCATCACCATCACCTGATACTTCAAACTGTAGTTGTTCAAAAACTTGTTTGATATCTGCATAAGACAAGTGCATACCTAGACGTTTATCAACATAAGTAAGACTTGATGTTACAAGAATTGGGGTTAAATCAATGGCAGATACACGTTCAGAGCCCTCTACCAATTGACCTTTAGCCAAATCAGCAATCATCTCAGCGGCAAAAGCACCAGATTCAGCGATCGTAGCCTTATTGATACCACGTTCATTACGCGTAGATGATTCTGAATGTAAACCATTGCGACGTGCAGTTTTACGAATGTGGATTGGTTCAAAATTAGCCGCTTCAATCAATACATTTGTTGTGTTCTCATCAATTTCAGTATCTAAACCACCCATTATACCAGCTAACGCAATCGGTTTTTCACCATCGGTAATCACGATATCTGAATCTAATAATGGACGATCAACTTCATCCAGTGTTACGATTCGTTCGCCTGCTTTCGCTAGACGTGTTTCAATCACCTTGTTGTCTAATTTATCATAGTCAAATGCATGTAATGGTTGCCCATTGGCTAATAAAACATAGTTCGTAATATCTACTACATTATTAATTGGACGGATACCGGCTGCCATTAGGCGTAATTGTAACCATAGTGGTGATGGTTCAACAGTAACATTTTTCACTAAGAAAGCGTTATATTCAGGTACTAATGTAGTATCAGAAACTTTTAAGTTAATTGCTCCTGCTAAGTCATTAGCCTCAAATTTTGTTAAATCTGTATAGTCAAAATTTGGTTGACGGTTGTATACCGCAGCTAATTCCCAAGCTACCCCGCGCATAGATAAGGCATCTGCACGGTTTGGTGTGATATCTAATTCAATGATAGGGTCATCTAATTTCAAATATTCGACAATATCCATGCCAGTTGGTGCATCTTCAGGTAATATCATGATACCGTCAGCATATTCTTTAGGTACTACACTATTAGAGAAACCAATTTCTTCTAATGAGCAAATCATACCTTGAGAAACCACACCGCGTATTTTACCTTTTTTAATTTTTACATTACCAGCAATACGAGAATTAGGTAAGGCAACAATTACTTTTTGCCCTGCAGCTACGTTTGGTGCACCACAGACAATTTGATACGGTTCTTCTTGACCAACTTCTACAGTCGTAATCGACAAGTGGTCAGAATCAGGATGTGGTTCGCATGTTAATACATGACCCACAACAATTTTCTTTAATCCTGTTCCTAATGCATTCACGCCGTCCACTTCGATACCGGTACGTGACATACGTTCTCCTATATCTTGCGGATTCAAGTCAGCAAGATCGATAAATTCATTTAACCAATTATATGATACTTTCATTAATTGCTACCCCTCTTCCGTAAATTGTTTTAAGAATCGTAAATCATTTTGGTAGAAATGACGGATATCATCAATACCATATTTCAACATCGCTACACGGTCTGGTCCTAAACCAAAAGCAAAACCAGCATATTCAGTAGCGTCTATACCAGCCATTTCAAGTACAGAAGGATGAACCATACCAGCACCTAAAATTTCTATCCAACCAGATTGCTTACAGATGTTACAGCCAGCACCACCACATTTGAAACAAGTCACATCAACCTCAACAGATGGTTCTGTAAAAGGGAAATATGATGGGCGTAAACGAATTTCAGTTTCCGCTCCAAACATATGACGGGCAAATAATTCTAGCGTTCCTTTTAAATCAGCCAAAGAAACATTACGGTCAATGACTAAACCTTCGATTTGATGGAATTGGTGCGAATGTGTCGCGTCGTCATCATCACGACGGTAAACTTTCCCCGGCGAGATCATCTTTAATGGCCCTGCTTCAAAATCATGCGCATCCATAGTATGGGCTTGCACAGGTGACGTATGGGTACGCAATAATACTTCATCATTAATATAGAATGTATCTTGCATATCACGCGCAGGATGGTCTTTAGGTAAATTCATTCTTTCAAAGTTGTAGAAGTCAGACTCAACTTCTGGTCCCTCAACAACTTCGTACCCCATAGATACGAATAAATCTTCAATTTCTTCCATTACTTGTGTTAATACGTGTTTCGTACCTGTTACTGGTTTTTCACCAGGTAGCGTCACATCAATGGCTTCTGCTTGTAATTTTGCTTCAAGGGCTGCAGCTGACAACTGTTCTTCTTTTTCGCTCAGTTTAGTGCTAGCTTTTGCCTTCAGTTCATTGGTATAAGCACCAACTTGTGGGCGTTCTTCAGGCGATAAATCACGCATACCACGTAAAGCTTCCGTAATTGGCCCCTTTTTCCCTAAATATTTCACACGCACTGCTTTAATATCAGCTAAGGCGTTTGCTGCTTCAATCTCATCCATGATTTGGTTCTCAATGGCTTTTAAATCATCAATAATTTGCATTTTTTCCATCTCCTGACTTATATGCTTTTATGAGTGTTCCTAAAAATGGCGTATCCAGACCAATAAAAAAAGGTCCTTCACCCCTACAAAAGGGACGAAAGACCGTGGTACCACCCTGATTCCGGTATCGTGTTCATATACCAGCACTCATTGATCGTTTTAACGGGCCGACCGGACCTGCTTTCAAATAGTTTCCTATTCTCCCGCAAGCCTACTCAAGAAGTGAAAATTTATAACTATGTAGGTAAGATTCCCAGCACCACTTACTCTCTAGACTACACATCTGTTAAAAATTGTCTTCTGTTAATGTAATTTCTCTTTATATTCTAGCGTTTTCAACTGTTTTGTCAACCTTATTCTGCTAGCTCAACCCACTCATCTGCCCAACGATGTAAATTGTTGAAGATTTTTTGTAAGTCTTGGCCTTTTTCTGTCAAGGTATAAACCGTGATATCGTGACCATTCACTTCTGATTCTTCCTTCCGCACAATACCCTCTTCAGTCAATTCGCGTAATCGTTCAATTAATACACGGTCAGAAATACCGTTAATTGAGTCGCGTAATTGTCCAAATCGTAGTGGCGTTGCTAATAATACTTCAATAATTAAGCTATTCCATTTTTTACCAATGACTTTGCAAGCATGCTCCATCTTGCTACACATTACCGGTAAGTCTGGTTGTTTAATGGTAACTTCCATTTTGATCAATCTCCTCTTCTATTTCTGCTAATTCTTCTTTTTCTTCTAATGAAACTTCTTGATTGCTAATTCCAGCAAGTGCTGGCATCACTAATTTACCAACAAAATAGCTAAATGATCGCATCATTTTCTTTTGAGATAAATTAGCCAAACTAGGTTTTACAAAGTCTTCGGTTGCAATATATTTATCCACGAATGTCACTACATAAGATTCTTTATAGCGCGGAAAATGCGGTGTGGCTAGCCACATGTGCTTTAGAATAATATCTTCCTCAACTGGTGATAAATCTGTCACTACACGCGCATTTATCAAAGCAATTTTAGGATGGTTTCTCAGGTGACTACCTTTAGAAAAAGTAACCTCACCAGGCACATAATAAAATAAATCATGTAATAAACCAGCGCGTGCACAGGCCTTATAATCCCACCCTAGTGACCTAGCTACTTTATATGACATATAAGAAACTAAATAGGAGTGGGTTAAGCGATTGCCATGGACATGTTGCTTAAAAAACGCTAAGTCCGTTACAAAGGGATGATTTTTAATATCCGCAATGATTTGCATATACTCTGGATCGTCTTCCCAAAAATAATGTTCATGTTCCGTCATGATAATCACCCTTTTTTAAACGCATGCCTACATCAACATATTTTGCTATGCTCACATAACCTTTTGTAAGTGCTGTGACAGTATCGTCACAACCTATTTTTAGAAGAAAATAACTTAGTCTTGGATAGGAAATTGATACATTACTATCGCACCGGCAACCGCCACATTCAAAGATTCTGCCGATCCTGACATTGGGATATATAAAGCCATATCTGCTAATTGGCTAATTATTTGGCTTACACCATTACCTTCATTCCCCATAACTAAGGCCCATTTCCCTTTTGATTTTAAATCAAAAGCATTACTTGCTTTCGCTTGCTTATTTAATTCTGTTGTTGTAATAAAATAGCCAGCCTCTTGTAATTGTGGAATGACTGATGCCAAATTAACTTCATAAGTATTGACAGCAAAATGACTACCTTGCATAGATCTTAGAACCTTATCATTATATAAGTCAACCGTACCCGAACCTAGTAAGATATCTCGGTATCCAAAAGCATCCGCAGTCCGAATTAAAGTCCCTAAGTTCCCCGGATCTTGCACTTGGTCTAAAATCAGTAATCCTTTTGATAATTGATGGATATCAAGTTTTCTAGCCTTTGGTAGCTTAGCTACTGCAAAAATATCCTGAGGATTATCCGTTTGACTAAGTGCTTTGGCTACTTCCGGAGTCACCTGAGTGAGGGGCAAATCTTCTTTGAGCGCTCGTAACTGCGTCACATTTTGGTGGCTACTTTCAGGTACATAATAGATCATTTCAATATCCACTGCTGCTTGAATGGCCATATCAACAAGATGTGGCCCTTCAAGTAAATATTGACCAGCTTTTTTTCGCCCTTTACGGGTAAAAAGTTTCTTTACTTCTTTAATCTGTTGATTTTGAACAGATGATATTAAACGTTCTACCATAGCTTTATGCGTTTTCTGGTTTGATCAATTCGTAGATAGCTTCAGCATAAATAGCTGCTGATTTCAATAAGTCACGAACAGCAAAGAATTCATTCGCTTGATGCATTGTATCTACTGAATCTGGGAATAATGCACCAAAGGCTACCCCACGTTTTAATAAGCGTCCATAAGTACCCCCACCGATTGAGCGTTCTTGCCCTTTTTCACCAGTTTGTTTTTCATAAACGGCTAGTAAAGTTTGCACTAATGGATCATCAGCTGGTACATAATGTGGTACTTTATTGGTTTTTGTACCATCTACAAAGTGATAGTGGTAAGTTTCACCGTGATCTGCAAATGTTGCATCAATTTCACTATAGTCTTTGCCACGTGGTACACGAATATTTAAGACTGTATATAATTTACCGTCCTCTTCGCCTACTAAACCAGGGTTAACTGTTACCTTACCCATAATTTCGTCTTCATGTGCAATGCCTAATCTTTCACCATTAAAGTCTAAATGTAATAGATCGCCTAAGAATTTTAATAGATCATCTTGGGCTAAATCATCGTCTAATTGTAATAATAATTTAGATAAGTAAGTTGCCGCATTATACCCAACACTAGGATTCATTGCATGAACGCCTTTACCTTCAACAGTAATTGCAGTGGCATCATCTTCTGGACTTACAATAATAGTGATTTCTGGATTAGCTGCTTGGAAATCAGCTACAATTTGGTTGACATCAGAGGTCAATCCAGTCACAACTGCACGCGCTTCACCCGGTACCATATTTTCACGAAGACCACTTTCAAATGAAAGCAATTTATCACTGCGACGGTCAAATACTAGCTTAGCTGAGTACATCCCTTTTTCCCCGTTAATAATTGGGAAGTCAGCGTCAGGAGAGAAACCAAAATCCGGTTCTTCTTCTACTTCGAAGTAACGTGTGACACCTTTCCACTCACTTTCTTCGTCTGTACCAATGATAAAACGAACACGTTTGTCAACTGGAAGGCCTAATTCTTTGATTACCTTAAGACCATAGTATGCAGCCATTAAAGGTCCCTTATCATCAGAAGCACCACGTGCATAGATACGATCATTTATAATTTCTGGTTTAAAGGGATCTGTGTCCCATTTATCATCAACAGGTACCACGTCCACATGTGCTAAAACACCAAGTATCTCATCACCTGCACCGAATTCAGCATGACCTGCAAGGTTATCAACATTTTTAGTAGTGAAACCATCACGTTCAGCAATCTTTAAGAAAGTCTCCAAAGCCTCTTTTGGTCCTGGTCCAACAGGTGCATCAGCACTTGCCTTACTATCATCACGAATACTATTTACACTTAATAATGTAAATAAGTCATTGATTAAATCATCTTTACGATTGTTGATCTCTTCTTGCCAATTAATTGTCATTTAGAATCCTCCTAGAAAAATATTCCTAACCCTATTTTATCACAAAATACAGAATAGCTCACACAATACAACTAACAAATTATAAGGGTGTGAGTGAGACCGTTTAGCTCAATAACGCTGGAAGACTAATGCAGTAACTGATGCAATCAGTTGCAAATTAGTCTGAAGCGGACTTGAGCTGGTCGAACGAACCCGACTATAAGGGTGTGAGAGTCGACGCCAAGAAAGGAACCGTTGGAAGATTAGTGTAGTAACTGATGAAATCAGTTACAAACTAATCTGAAACGCAGTCATTTCTGGTTTGTGGAACCCGACTATAAGGGTGTGAGCTTTGGCGCTCAGGCAGGTAAAACTGGCAGGAATATGCCGTAGCAAGTTTACTTGCTACAAGTATTTCTGAAGTGGAGACCGGACTGCCAAAGCGAACCCGACTAAAACAGGATGTGACAAATGTCGTTTAGACTCGTAACAGTGGAAGGATTAGACGGAGTGATTAAAAATCACGTAGCCTAATCCTGAAGCGGACACCTGGCTGCTCTGGCGAACCCAACTATAAGGTGCGATTTAATCGTTCACTTAGACTTGTAACAGTAAAACAAAAAATCTCCCTAAAGTAGGTTCATTTTTTGGTACCTACCTTAAGGAGATTATGCTAGAAGTGTAACTTCTGCGATTTTTTAGTCTGTTATATCTAATGGTTTTCCATCATAAATAGCATCATATAAGTCTTGATAATTTACTAAGACGAATTCTCCTTCATTTAGGCATTCTGGTAATACCAATTGCCCGATTCGCTGTCTATGCAATTGTACGACTTCACAGTCAATAGCATGAAACATCCTTTTTACTTGATGGTATTTACCTTCTGATATCACAACTCTAGCAAAACTCTTACCTACCGTTTCATCAACTTGATCGATATAAAGTTTTGCAGGCTTTGTTTTTTCGCCTTGACCAATATCAAGACCTTCTTCAAATTGTGTAATATTTGTATCTGTGAGTATGCCATCAACAAGCACAGCATATTCCTTTTCCACATGTTTCTTAGGTGACATTAAAGCATGGTTGAATTGACCATCATTCGTAATTAAAAGAAGTCCCGTGGTATCTTTATCTAAACGACCTACTGGAAATGGCTCATAAGTTAATACTAAATCTTCAGGTAGAAGGTCAATGACCGTTTCCCAACGAGTATCTTCAGTAGCTGAAATCACGCCATCTGGTTTATGCATCACAATATAAATATATGGTTCATAAGCGATTTCTTGCCCATCAACCTCAACACGATCCTCTGTAACATTCACCGATAAATTCGCTTTTTTTGCAACTTTACCATTCACAAGAATGGCTGATTTTTTAATTAGCGTTTTAACGTCACTTCTACTATAAGGGGTCATGCTAGATACAAACTTATCTAAACGTTGTGTGTTTTTGCCAGTTTTTTTATTTATCATAGCGGCCCATCCCTAATCTAGCACGAAGCATTTTCGCCTTGTCACCTAGTAAGGTATCTAAAAGTTTAAAGCGTAAACCACCTAATACATATACTGCTACACCAACACTAGCAACTATGACAATTTGTGCAAATTGGTGAACAAGCGAAATTTCAGGTGACAGAATCGTACGACGCAAGAATTGGTTAACAAGCCAAGTAGCAATACCCATTATTGCTGCTAATAAGGCGATTCCTTTAATTTGGTTAAAAACTTCTAAAATTGATAGATTGATCCGTACTTTTAATCGCCACAAGTAGAAGACAGCAATAGCAATAAAAGCGCATCCTGTTGCTAAAAGCGCGCCTGGCGTACCGAAAATAGCTAGTAGTGGCGCTTGTAATACTAGTTTTACAGTTACGCCAAGAACCATACCTAGAATAGCCTCTTTGAAAAAGGACATAGCTTGTAACATTGCCACTAACACTGAAAACAGTCCCATAGTAACAGCCACCATAGCAGCTAACTGTAGCAAGGAGGTACCTAACGGATCGTAGGTAAAGATAATCGCATACAATGGTTCCGCTAATACTGCCATTCCAATAGCAGATGGAAACATCACCAATGAGAATAATTTTAAATTATGTCCAATTAGCCCTCTTGTTTCTGGGAAATCATGATTAGCATGTCTATCAACACGTCTTTGATGTTCTTTCTTATCTAGCTTATCTTCAATTGACCGTTTTTCCTCTGAATAGGTGGCTGAAATGACCGCAATAGAGGTTGAACCAATCGCAACCGCTAAAGAAACAACAATGGTGACTAATTTATTGGCATTGGCACCAAAAATAGCATATTCATTAATCAATTGATCCGGTGATAATTCAGATACTCGCTCCATAATAGGCATGAAAGTATTGGTATCAATTAAACGCGTTAATTCGATAGCTGAACCGGAAATAATAAAAGGAATCGCAATCATCACGATTTCTAGTAATAAGCTTTTTGAAGATACATACTTTTCTTCTTTTACCGAATAAAGTGCTTCTTCCTCTCTATATCCCTTACGGTAGCGAATGAAGAAGTAAGCTAGCGTACCAAAAGCTGCTAAAGCGCCTATAAATGCAGCAAAGGTCGAGTGTGTAACAGCTTTAACCATGTCTCCGTTATTGATGACTCGAATAATATATACTGCACCTAACATGTACAATACACGTAAAATCTGCTCAGTAATCTGTGAAATTGCCGATGGTTTCATATCTTGGTGACCTTGGAAGTAACCACGAATAACTGAAATAGTCGGTAAGACCACTAGTGCTGGTACTAATGATCGAATAACTAAGATAACGGAATTGAAATCGCGCGCTGGTGTAGATTGCGCTAATACAGGCGCAAAACTCCAAAGCAAGATTCCTCCAACTAGTCCGGTTACAGCCATCAAGGCCAGACCTGCCTTAAATAATCGGTTAGCTGTTTTATAATAGCCACGAGCATTGTAATAGGCCATCTGCTTGGCAATTGAATCGGGTACCCCCGCAATTGTAATGGATAAGAATATTGCATAATAACTATAACCAATATTAAACAATGAATTGGCTTCATTAGCGATATGCGGTTCTCCCATCCATCTATACCATGGCATAATATAAAGAACCCCTAAAATCCGCGATACCATAGAGGCAATCGTCATCCAAGAGGCACCAGCATTCATTTTCTCCTGAGCGCTAGCACTTGGTTTTCTAGGTGGTAGATCTAGTGGATCCACTTCCTCAGGCTGAACTACTTGTTCTAGCTCATCAGTCCGATTTAAATTTGGATCTTCTATACCCATATTTCTTTGCTCCTTACAAATTTTTATTTATTTATCTTTGAAAAACACTTAGCTTTCATTTTATATAATACACGCCGCTATTTCAATCAAGATAGGATTAAAAAGACTTTAAGTTTTCAAGCTAATCTGCATTCGCAAAATGATTATAACAGAAAAGTAAGGGATTAAATGTTCAATATAACCAGGAGGCTAGCATAGATTTATCCTTATTTTTTAGAACTAATTCAGTATGCTATTGAGAATAAATTTACTTTTTCATATTACACCTAGGCATTTGAAAAGCGATTAAATCCCAAATAAAAACTGGCAGTCATGTAGTTTTACACAACTGCCAGTTGATCATTTATCTGAATATTAATTTTGATTGTCTTTTAATTTAGAAACAAAGTTGGATAAATCACCTAAGAATAACTCAAATTGTAAACCATTCATCATAACATCTGGATCGTCTAATGATTTTTCGATAATTTTTGGAATGTAGTCCACCGCTAATTGGCTAGCCACTTTAACAGAAGCACCATTTGCTAATGCCCCAACAAAGATTGAACCGAAGATATCCCCAGTACCGTGGAATTTACCACCGATAAATGGTCCAGTCGCTAAACCTTGTTCACCAGTCTCTACGTCTAAGTAGTAAGCACCAGTTTGGCTTTCGCCGTCATATCCTGCACCAGTTAACACAACTGAAGCATTTGTTTGTTTACGAACTAATGTTAAGAATTCGTCAATTTTTTCTTGTGGCCAGATACCTTCAGTGTACTCCACACCATACAAGAAGCTCGCTTCTGTTTGGTTAGGCATAATCACATCTGCCATCGCACATAAATTCAACATTTCTTTAGCATATTCTTCGTCAAAACCATAATAGAAACTACCATTGTCAGCCATAACAGGATCTAAATAGAATTTTGCATCATCTTTTAATAATTTTGGCAATTCTTTCTCTAGAAACTTGATTTGGCGAACACTACCTAAATAGCCAACGTACGCTACATCAAATTTTAAGCCAAATGAGTGCCAATGATCCACAATTTTTTCCATTTCATCAGTTAAGTCAAGAAATGTAAATCCTTCAAATCCTGGCCCTGTATGTGTGGAAAGCAAGGCTGTTGGTAAAATAGTTCCTTGTAGTTGCATACTGGATAGAATTGGTAATGCTACTGTTGTAGAACATTTACCGAAGCTAGAAGCATCGTGGATAATTAAAATGTTTTTCATGTAAACGCCATCTCCTCTTATTAAAAACTAATCATATTATACACAAGACAAATATGATATCCACTAATTTGCGACAATATTCACTAGTTTATTCGGTACTACGATTTCTTTACGGATTGTTTTACCTGCAATCGCTTCTTGCACTTTCTCATTTGCATGTGCAATTTCTAATAATACTTCTTTTGCACTATTATTAGCAACTTGTAATTTAGCCTTGATTTTACCATTAACTTGTACAACGATTTCAATTTCATCATCAACAATCATTTCTGGATCAAATGTTGGCCACGGTACGTATGAAATTCCAGGTTCATTCCCTACAATTACCCACATTTCTTCTGCCAAATGCGGTGCAATTGGCGCAAGTAATTGAATAAAACCTTTTACATACTCATAGTATAGGTTTTCAGCTTTATTCGCTTCATTCACAAATACCATCATTTGAGAAATTGCTGTATTGAAATGCAAGTTTTCAAAGTCTTCGGTAACTTTTTGAACTGTTTGGTGATAAACCTTGTCTAATTCTCCAGTATTTAATGTTGTAATACGGTCACGCATTTTGCCATTCTCATCCACTAATAAACGCCATACACGTTCCAGGAAGCGACGAGAACCTTCAAGGCCATTTTCCGACCAAGCAATAGACGCATCTAAAGGCCCCATAAACATTTCGTATAAACGTAAGGTATCTGCACCATATTGGTTAACGACATCGTCAGGATTCACAACATTTCCTTTAGATTTAGACATCTTTTCATTACCTTCACCAAGAATCATTCCTTGGTTATATAATTTTTGGAATGGCTCTTCATTTGGTACCACACCTAAGTCATATAAGAACATATTCCAGAAGCGTGCGTATAATAAATGTAGCACTGCATGCTCTGCCCCACCAATATACAAGTCTACGTTATACCAGTAATCTAAAGCTTCTTTTGAAGCAAATTCATTGGTATTTTTTGGATCAATATAGCGTAAGAAGTACCACGATGAACCTGCCCATTGAGGCATAGTATTTGTTTCACGACGACCTCTCATACCTGTTTCTGGATCAGTAACATATAGCCAGTCTTCAATATTGGCTAATGGCGATTCACCTGTCCCTGAAGGTTTAATATTATCTGCTTTTGGTAAACGAACTGGGAGGTCTTCCTCTGGTACAGCAGTAGTTGTGCCGTCTTCCCAATGAATGATTGGAATAGGTTCACCCCAATAACGTTGACGAGAGAATACCCAATCACGTAAACGGTAAGTGGTTTGGCGTTCACCGCGTCCAGATGCGGTTAAGATTTCAATTGCTTTTTCAGTAGCTTCTGCTGTTTCTAAACCATTTAATTCACCTGAATTAATATGTGGTCCATCTCCTGTGTAAACTTCAACTGAGACTTCACCACCCTCAATAACTGGAACGATTGGCAAGTCAAATTGTTTAGCGAATTCATAGTCACGACTATCATGGGCTGGCACAGCCATAACAGCACCAGTACCATATGAAGCTAAAACATAGTCTGCAACCCAGATTGGGAATGGTTCACCAGTTAGTGGATGAATACCATATGCACCAGTAAATACCCCTGTTTTTTCTTTAGCTAAATCTGTACGATCTAAGTCAGATTTCATTGAAGCAGCCTGTAAATATGCTTCAACTTCTTCACGTTGTTCTTCTGTAACAATTTGACGAACTAATTCATGTTCAGGCGCTAAAACAGCAAAAGTTAAGCCATAAATCGTATCTGGGCGAGTTGTAAAAGCATCAAAGGTTAAATCGTGATCTTGGATGTCAAAAGTTAATTGCGCCCCTTCTGATTTACCAATCCAGTTACGTTGCATTTCAACAACTGAATGTGGCCAGTCAACGTTATCTAACCCTTCTAGTAAGCGGTCAGCATATGCTGTAATGCGCAATACCCATTGTTTCATTGGTTTACGAACAACTGGATAGCCACCACGTTCAGATCTTCCATCGATGACTTCTTCGTTAGCTAATACAGTACCTAATTCTTCACACCAGTTAACTAAGATTTCATCTTCATAGGCCAAACCTTTTTCATATAATTTGGTGAAGATCCATTGGGTCCATTTATAAAATTTAGGATCAGTTGTATTAATTTCACGATCCCAGTCATATGAAAAACCTAATGATTTAATTTGACGTTTGAATGTTGCAATATTTTTAGCTGTAAAATCAACTGGGTCATTTCCTGTATCTAGTGCATATTGCTCAGCTGGTAAACCAAACGCATCCCATCCCATTGGGTGTAAAACGTTATAACCTTGAGCACGTTTGTAACGGGAAATGATATCTGTTGCTGTATATCCTTCTGGGTGCCCTACGTGTAATCCTGCCCCTGATGGGTATGGGAACATATCTAAGGCGTAATACTTAGGCTTTGAATAGTCCTCTAAAGTCTTAAACTCTTTATTCTCATCCCAATACTTTTGCCATTTTTTTTCAATTACTTTATGATTAAAAGCCATTGTCTTTTGTCTCTCCTTTTATATAAAAATATAAAAAAGTCCTATATACGTCAAAAAAACGTATATAGGACGAATGTATTTCGTGGTACCACCTATGATTTGTACTCTTCATACCGATAACGTTGGCGCGACGTGGTAACTGATGTTATCATCGTTACCAACTTATCATCCAGTCTAATTCACAAGCGATTCAAATATACTCTCACCTACCGTATACTCGCTTAATTGAACGCTACTTGTTACTACCTCTGAAAAAGTTCAAATATTGCCCTTATTCTAGCACTTTCACCTAGTAAAAGCAAACTGACTAACCCATTATCCACTCTGTTTTAATTCACTTTTTTGAGCAAGCAATTGTGCTTTCACCGTATCGAAAACTACTTGAACTGGCATTTCTTTATGGGCAAATAATTGATAGTTTAATTTTGCTTGATAAACTAACATATCTAAGCCACCTATCACTACACAATCCCTCGCCTTAGCTTGTTGCATAAATCGCGTTTCCATTGGCTCATAAATCACATCCATTACAACAGTACCAGCTTGTAGCCAATGCTCATCCGCTAATATGGATTGCCCTTGACTCGCTGCCATTCCTAGACTGGTTGATTGAATCACAATTTCTGCATTTCTTACCGCAGTCGCCACTTGATCTTGTTCAGAAAGGTCAATTAGCTTCAAATCGATGGTAGGGTAATCCGCTCTTAACGCTTTACATACTTGTATTAGTAAATCTTTATCTTGAATATTTCGTGCTACTACTGAAATATCTGTCATGCCCTCTATCACTGCTTGTGCGATGATAATACGCGATGTTGCGCCTGACCCATACACCACTAACCGCTTGCCAGCTAGGTCAACGCCTCTATTTTTCACAGCCAGCCACAATCCAGCACCATCAGTATTGTAGCCTACCCACTGGCCACTCTTATCTCGTGTAATCATATTTACCGCATTAACATATTGACTAGCAGCATCTAAACGATCAACCGTCTGCATAGCCGCAAATTTACCTGGCATTGTGATATTAATGCCTTGAATGTTCAACGCTTTTAAATGTTCAATTCTTTCGATAGTTGCCGCTTCATCAGTTTCAAAAGCAAGATAAACCATATTCATATCTTGTGCTTTAAATGAAGTGTTATAGATAATAGGTGATAGCGAGTGACCTAATGGTTGACCTATCACTGCTGCAAATTTCGTTGTTCCATTAATATCTGTAATTGAATCCACGCACTAGGCCTCCGCTTCTATAATTGTTATTGGTAGCTGATCGGTTTTTAAATCAGTAAAAATTTTTTCTAACCAATTAGCGTATTGATCAAAGGTGATTGTCTTTAATTCACATTTTCCAAATGACTCTGGGAAAATTTCAGTTATTTCGCCACCTCGACGCTTTTTATCATTCGTCATAGCATCTAGAAGATCCGCAAACGTATATGCTTTTGCCAGGTAAACTTGGTCTAGTAAATGATATTGATTAAGTAATTGGTTGAAACGTTCAGCCAAGATTAAATCGGTTAATCCTTCTTTTTCAGCCATTAATTGGGTCAAGATCATACCCGTTGCAACGCCTCTACCGTGAGAAACTTTATAGTGAGAGACTTGTTCAATAGCATGACCAATTGTATGACCAAAATTAAGCAATTGTCGTAAACCTAAATCGTGTTCATCTTCTAAAACAACATTACGCTTAATTTCTACACATCGTTTTACAATATTGGCTAAATCATCACTTAAAGCAGTCAATGGTTGATCACGTGTCATTAAATCATTGAGTAATTCATCATCTAAGATCATGCCGTATTTAATTAATTCTGCACAGCCATCTTCGAAAATACTTTGTGATAAAGTATGGAAAGTTGTCAAATCACATAGAACTCGAGCAGGTTGGTAAAAAGCACCCACTAAATTTTTACCTTGAGGTAAATCGATTGCTGTCTTTCCACCTACAGAAGAATCAATTGCTGAAAGTAAAGTTGTAGGCATTTGAATATATGGGATACCACGCAAATAAGTTGCTGCTGTAAAACCGACAAGATCACCAATTACACCACCACCTAATGCAATTAAAACGTCAGTACGTGAATAATTCAAGGTCGCTAATTGCTCTTGTAGGTAGATATAATTTGCTGAGGATTTCTGCTCTTCTCCAGCTGGTAAGGTAATCGTATGAACTGCTTTTGTAATTGGGCTAATCGCTTCTTGTAAACTACCTAAATAGCCAAATGAAGCCACGTTTTCATCAGTTATAATCATTACCTTACGTTGTTGAATGAAGTCTTCAAGATGATGCCCCGCATTTTTTATCAAATCATTATCAATGATCACATCATATGGTTTGGCAACTGCTACATTTACTTTTTCCAATTTCATTCCTCAATTCTTTTAAATACTATGATTGATAAGTGAATTACCCTTTTGAACGATTTAATCTAAATCTGCTAAGAATGTATGAAGAGCTTGGACCTTCTTGGTTAATGCCTTGTACTCATCTAAGTATAACGATTGTCGGCCATCTGACCAAGCTTCATCTGGATTTTGATGAATTTCAATAATCAATCCATCTGCTCCTGCAGCAACCGCAGCCATCGCCATCGATTCAACCCATTCACGTTTCCCTACGGCATGACTAGGGTCAACCACAATTGGCAAATGCGTTTTTGATCGTAAAACAGGAATCGCTGATAAATCTAATGTGTTACGTGTACTTGTTTCGTAAGTACGAATACCACGTTCACATAAGATAACATTAGGATTACCGTGGGCCAAGATGTATTCGGCTGCCATAAGTAAGTCTTCAATGGATGCGGCCATGCCACGTTTTAATAAAACTGGTTTTCTAGTTTGACCAATTGCTTTTAATAGGTCAAAATTTTGCATATTACGCGCCCCTACTTGATACATATCAATACCATCAAATAAATCTACTTGATCAACTGCCATGACCTCGGTCACTACTGGTAAATCATACTTTTTACCAACAGCTGATAACATATCTAACCCTTCTTGCCCTAACCCTTGGAATGAATATGGAGATGTCCGTGGCTTGAATGCCCCACCACGCAACATGTTTGCACCTGCGTCTTTAACTGCTGAAGCGACTTCATCTAATTTTTCCAAACCTTCGATTGAACACGGACCACCGATCATCGCAAAATGGCCATCACCAATTTGGATATTCCCTACTTGTACAACTGAAGGGGTCGATTTATAGGCCAAACTCGCTCTCTTGTATGGCTCCTGAATATTCGCTAAAATGGTTTCTTCAGTTTCTGCTGTCATTACTTGTGTATTCATTTTTCTCTTCTCCTTTTATTCAAACACAGTAGCATTCTTAGTTATCCAAGGTTGGTATATAAGCAAGAAAAAAGTCCTTTACAACAAACCACCTTGGAGTGATTTTTGTTGTAAAGGACTTTCTCGTATAACTAACGTCTATGTTAATTATTTGAAGCACTAAAGCCATATCCTTTTTCTTGTACAACAAAATCACCTTTACCTAAACCGAAAAAGTAAAAGTAAAAGTTGAAAAAGTTATAGAATGCTGTAGTTGAAATGATATTCACGACTTTAGTCCTCCTCTCGCTATTTATTAATGCAACTTTAGCAATCTTTATGAAACTTGTCAACAAATTTCTAATTTAATTTTAATTATATGAATCATAAAAACACCCTAGCTTGTAAAGGGGGAGCTCAACAAGCTAAGGTGTATTGATTTGTTCGTATTATTTTAGTTTTAAAACTTGACCAATGTAGAGGTTATAATTTGATAGACCATTTAAAGCCATTAATTCTTCTAAACTTAAACCGTTATTTTTAGCAATACGGTATAAAGTTTCACCAGATGCTACTGTATGTGTCTTCGCACTTGAAGTTGCAGTAGATGTTGTTGTAGTTGAAGTGCTGTTAACTGAAGCACTTGATGAAGATTGACTTGCGCCTCCAGTAGTAAATACTTTACCTGGGTGAATCACATCTGAACCACCATTTAGCGCACGAGCTTCTGA